>JAXEMQ010000141.1:0-11958 GCA_034099845.1 Faecousia sp. | reverse complement strand
TATGAGGAGTGACGCACTATGTGTGGAATTGTTGGTTTTACCGGCCATCAGGCGGCTGCCCCCATCCTGCTGGAGGGGCTGTCCCGTTTGGAATATCGGGGCTACGACTCCGCCGGTCTGGCCGTTCGGAACGGAACCAATCCGGTACAGGTGGTGAAAGCCAAGGGCCGGCTGAAAGCGCTGTCGGAAAAGACCGACAACGGTCTGGCGCTGCCGGGCACCTGCGGCATCGGCCACACCCGCTGGGCCACCCACGGCGAACCCAGCGAGAACAATGCCCACCCCCATTGCTCCGATGACGGCAATGTGGTGGCCGTTCACAACGGCATTATTGAAAACTATCAGGAGCTGCGGGAAAAGCTGACCCGGAAGGGCTACAGCTTCTACTCCTCCACCGATACGGAGGTGGCCGTCAAGCTCATTGACTACTACTACAAAAAGTACGCCCACACCCCTGTGGACGCCATCAACCATGCCATGGTCCGCATCCGGGGCTCCTATGCCCTGGCGGTGCTCTTTAAGGATTACCCCGGGGAGGTCTATGCCGCCCGGAAGGACAGCCCCATGATCATCGGCGTTTCCGGTGGAGAGAGCTACCTGGCCTCCGATGTGCCCGCCATTTTGAAATACACCCGCAGTGTTTACTACATCGGCAACATGGAAATCGCCCGGCTGACCCCCGACGGCGTCACCTTCTACAACCTGGACGGCGACGAAATCACCAAGGATCTGGTGGAAATCAAATGGAATGCCGAGGCCGCCGAAAAGGCCGGCTTTGAGCACTTTATGATGAAAGAAATCCATGAGCAGCCCAAGGCTGTAAGGGATACTCTGAACTCCGTGCTGAAGGACGGAAAAATCGATCTGTCCCAGACCGGGCTGACCTCTGAGGAAATGAGAGCCTGGCAGCAGGTTTACATTGTGGGCTGCGGCTCTGCCTACCATGTGGGTGTCACCGCCCAGTATGTGCTGGAGGATCTGGTGCGGATCCCCGTCCGGGTGGAGCTTGCCTCCGAGTTCCGCTACCGCAGGCCCCTGCTGACGGAAAACACCCTGGTGGTGATCATCAGCCAGTCCGGCGAAACCGCCGACAGTCTGGCCGCCCTGCGGGAGGCCAGGGAGTACGGTGCCAAAACCCTGGCCATCGTCAATGTGGTGGGCTCCACCATTGCCCGGGAAGCGGACCATGTCTTCTACACTCTGGCAGGACCGGAGATTGCCGTGGCCACCACCAAGGCCTACAGCACCCAGCTGATGGCGATATACACCCTGGCCATTGCCATGGCGGAGGCCCGGGGCACTCTGACGGAAGAAGAAATCGGCGGCCTGCTGGGGGAACTGGAGCTTCTGCCGGAGAAAATCGAAAAGCTGTTGGAAAACAAGGAGCGCATCCAGTGGTTTGCCTCCAAGCAGGTGGGCGCAAAGGACATTTTCTTCATCGGCCGGGGCATTGACTATGCCATCTCCCTGGAAGGGAGCCTGAAGATGAAGGAGATCAGCTACATCCACAGCGAAGCCTACGCCGCCGGTGAGCTGAAGCACGGAACCATCAGCCTCATTGAGCCCAACACCCTGGTGGTGGGCCTTCTGAGCCAAAAGGCACTGTACGAGAAGACCCTGAGCAATCTGCTGGAATGCAAGAGCCGGGGCGCGTACCTGATGGCCCTGACCAGCAACGGCAATTTCAGCATCGAAGACAGCGCCGACTTCGTCATCTATATTCCCAAAACCGATCCCCACTTTACGGCCAGCCTGGCGGTGATCCCGCTGCAGCTGCTTGGCTACTATGTCAGCGTCGCCAAGGGTCTGGACGTGGACAAGCCCAGAAATCTTGCCAAAAGCGTAACCGTAGAATAACTACCCGATATACAGCGCGGCAGCCACAGCAGATTTCCTCTGCTGCGGCTGCCGTATTTCTCTCATGATGTGATCCTATGGTCCCCCATTTGCCGGGCAGACCGCAAAGGGGCGTTTATGCTTCCACCCTCGGAAGGGCTCTGCCTGTGGAAAAATACACCGCAAACAGCACAAAAAGCATCAGATTGTGGCCGATCATGCAGCCCCAGGCGGAGACCAGCCCCAGCCCCAGAAGCCGGGTGCAGACAAAGGTTCCCAGAATGCGGATGCCCCACATACCGGTGATATTGAACACAAAGGGGGCTTCCGTTCTGCCCGTGCCCTGCATCAAGCCCTCCAGAACGATGGGAACACCGTAGAAGGGCTCCGAAACCGCCACCATCCGCAAAACCGTAATCCCCAGCCCCGCGACCTGAGGATCCCGGGTAAACAGCCCCACCAGCTGGGGCGCAAAGAGAAACAGCAATCCGCCGGAGAGCACCATGAGCCCGATTTCCAGGGGCAGGAAGGTGCCAGCCAGACTGTGGAGCCGCTTTTCGTCCCGGGCCCCCAGAGCATTCCCCGCCAGGGTCGCGGCAGCGGTCTGCATCCCCCAGCCGGGGATATAGAACAGGGACTCCACCGTATTTGCGATGGTATGGGCAGCGGCGGACACATCTCCCAGGGCGTTGATCATGGATGCAAAAAACACATAGCCCAGCGAAGTGCCGAACCGCTGGAACATGTTGGGGATCGCCACCCGGAAGCAGGGCTTCAGCACCTGAAGATCCGGAGCGAACCGAGCACCCCTGGGGGAAACGGACCGATGGTTCCAGAGCCGGACCAGCATGGCAATGCCGCCATAGGTGTAGGCCAGGGCACTGGCCGCCGCGGCGCCGTTGATGCCCCAGCCCGCCCCCCAGACAGAAAGGGATACGCCGAAAAGCAGAATCCTTCTGCCGGGGTAGATCAGCAGGAAGTTCAGGAGCACATTGATGGCGTTGACCTGGAGGCCCACCCGCATGGGGGTTCGGGTATCCCCCACCGCCCGCAGCACCGTGCCGAAGAGGATGCTCATGGTGCGAAACAGCATGGGGGCGTATAGGATGCGAAAATACATACCCGCCGCCTCCCGGATCTCCGGGGCCACCTGCATCCACCTGACAATGGAATCGCTGAGACCGGTGGTCAGAAGCGTTAGCCCGATGCCTACCACCAGCGCGGTCATGACGGACTGGGCAGCGGCCCCTTTGGCCTTTTCCTCCTCCCCTGCCCCAAAGGCCTGGGAGATGTAGGCCAGAAAGCCCACGCCGATGGCGGAAACGGTGCTGCCCACCAGCCAGGATACGGTGCCGGTGGCCCCCACTGCAGCGGTGGCCTGGGTGCCCAGAGCGCCCACCATGGCAGTATCGATGTACTGCACCGCTGTCTGCATCAGCTCTTCCAGCATGGTGGGCCAGGCCAGGGCAAAAATCACGCCCAGAAGCCGGGCGTCCGGTTTTCTTTTTTTCATGGTGCCTCCGGTATTGCTTGGAAAAATCCTCCCGCCCTCGCAGGCGGGAGGTCGTTGTTTATCTTGCCCGGGTTGCGATTTCGTTTTTGACCTTGGCAATGAAGTCCTCCAGCTTCATAACGCTGGTTTCGTCGGTATCCCGGTTCCGGACGGAAATGGTGCCCTCCTCGGCCTCCTTGGCGCCCAGAATCAGCATATAGGGCGCCCGGTCCACCTGACGGGCCTCCCGGATCTTGTAGCCGATCTTCTCGTTGCGCTCGTCCAGCTGGGTGCGGATGTTGGCGTCCTCCAGCACCTGGTTCACCGTTCGGGCGTAGTCCAGAGTCTTTTCGGAAACGGGCAGCACCTTGACCTGCAGAGGCGCCAGCCATACGGGGAACTTGCCCTTGGTTTCCTCAATCATGTAGGCCATGAAGCGGTCCAGGGAGCCCAGAATGGCCCGGTGCAGCACCACAGGGGTCTGATCCTTGTTGTCGGAATCCACGTATTTGAGGTCAAACTTGGCGGGCAGGCAGAAGTCCAGCTGGCAGGTAGACAGGGTGTATTCCGCGCCCACGGCGGGCTTGACGTTCACGTCCAGCTTGGGGCCGTAGAAGGCAGCCTCGCCGATCTCCTCGGTGAAGTCGATGCCCAGCTCGGTGAGCACTTCCCGAAGGGCAGACTCCGCCTTGTCCCACATGGCATCGTCGGGATGGTACTTGACCTTATCCTCCGGATCCCGCAGGGACAGCACACAGCGGTAATCGGTGATGCCGAAATCCTTGTAAACATCCGCGATCAGGTTGACCACCCTGGCCACCTCGTCCTTGATCTGGTCGGGGGTGACGAACAGGTGGGCGTCATTCTGGCAGAAGTGACGGCCACGCTCGATGCCCTTCAGGGTGCCGCTGGACTCATAACGGAAGTCGTGGGCAATTTCGCCAATGCGGATGGGCAGCTCCCGGTAGGAGTGGGGACGGTTTGCGTAGATCATCATGTGGTGGGGGCAGTTCATGGGCCGCAGAACAAAGCTCTCGCCGTCCACCTCCATGGCGGGGAACATATTGTCCTTATAGTGTGCCCAGTGACCGCTGGTCTGGTACAGGGCCACGGTGCCCACGCAGGGGGTCATCACGTGCTGATAGCCCAGCTTGCGCTCTTTTTCCTTGATATAGTTTTCCAACTCCTGCCAGACCGTGTAGCCTCTGGGCAGGAACATGGGCAGGCCCCGGCCCACCAGCTCGTCGGTCATAAACAGGCCCATTTCCTTGCCGATCTTCCGGTGGTCTCTGGCCTTGGCCTCCTCCTGCTGCTTGACGTACTCTTCCAGCTCCTCGTTGGAGGCGAAGGCAACGCCGTTGATCCGGGTGAGCATCTTGTTGTTGGCGTCGTTCTTCCAGTAGGCGCCGGACTGCTGGGTGATCTTAAAGGCCTTCAGGCCCTTGGTGTAGGTCATGTGGGGGCCGACACACATATCAATATAGTCGCCCTGCTGGTAGAAGCTGATGACGGCATCCTCGGGCAGGTCGCCGATGTGCTCCTCCTTATACTTGGCGTGACGCTCCTGCATCAGCTTGATGGCCTCGTCTCTGGGCAGGATGAAGGGCTTGATGGGCAGGTTTGCCTTGACGATCTTCTTCATTTCCTTCTCGATTTCCAGAAGGTCCTCGTCGGTGAGCTTTCTGTCGCCGAAGTCCACATCGTAGTAGAAGCCCTTTTCGGTAGCGGGGCCGTAGGCAAAGTCCGCATCGGGATACAGATGCTGGATGGCCTGGGCCATGATGTGGGCGGCGGTGTGGCGCAGGACGTGCTGCTGCTCTTCCGCGGGGCATTCGGCAACGGTGCCGTCTTTGTAGATGATTTTCATAGTATCGCTCCTTTTCTGAGTGTAGGGACGCAAAAAGCACCCCTGGATTTCCAAGGGTGCTTTGAGAAAGCACGGTTCCACCTTGACTTTTCACTCACAGCCCACTGTCGCGGGGACACACGGCCCGCTTGCGCCCAAAAGGACTTTCTCACGGGCGGCTCAGAAGCGGTCTCCTCCGGGTCCCGACGGCAGGCTTTCAGCACAGGGCCTGTCTCTCTGGGAAGGGAATCGCACGGATTCGGTCTTCATCAACGCATCTTTCTAAAGTATAGCACTTATCTACTCAAAGTGCAACCATTTTTTATAAAAAGTATCCGCCGGGCGGTCAGGGACGCCCGCGCCTGCTTTTCGCGGCATACATCCCTTTATAGGATGATTTAGAGGCAGAGAAATACCATTTTTCATCCCGAAGGGATACCATAATTGTCAATTGTTCATTGCCAATTGTCCATTGACAAAATTACTTTCCCGTGGAGCCGAAGCCGCCGGTGCCCCGGAGGGTTTCGTCCAGGCTTTCCCCTTCCACATAGCGGGGCCGCAGGATGGGGGTCACCACCAGCTGGGCCACCCGGTCCCCGTGGCGAACGGTTCGGGTTTCTCCGCCGTGGTTGTGCAGGGCGATCAGAAACTCCCCACGGTAGTCGCTGTCGATGACGCCCACCTTATTGGCAGGGGCCAAATCCTGCTTGCAGGCCATGCCGCTGCGGGCATAGATTAACCCCACATAGCCCCTGGGCAGGGCCATGGCAAGTCCCGTGGGGATGAACACGGTCTGCCCAGGATGAATTTCCACAGCTTCATCCAGGCAGGCATACAGGTCTGCACCGGCGGCTTCTTCCGAGCCGAAGGAGGGCATCACTGCCCCCGGGCGGAGTTTTTTCACGGTAACCGTTTCCATTCTTTCATCCCCTTTCCCTGATTCTGCCAGTCCTGCCAGAGAACGATTTCCCCAAGCCTTCTGGTGGCAGGCACATCGATGATGCGCTGATTTTCGGAGCCCCGGAACCGGAGGGACAGATTCTTTTTCTCCTCCACAAAGGGGCCGTCCACCAACACATCCAGATAGCTCAGATATTCCTCCGTAACGGGCCAATCTCCCAGGGTGCCGGAGGCGATTTTTTCATACAGGTAGCCGGAAAAGGCCCAGATGCTTTTTTCCGGATAGGCTGCCTTAACCCTGCGCAGAAGCTCCACAATGGGCCCCTGATTCTGGGGCTCAAAGGGTTCGCCCCCCAAAAGGGTCAGCCCCTTGATATAGTCGGGCTTCAAAAGCGTCAGCAGCTTTCCAATAGTCTCCTCCGTAAAGGGCTGGCCGTAGTCAAAATCCCAGGCCACCTCATTGAAGCAGCCCTTGCAGTGGTGGGTACAGCCGGATACAAACAGGCTGACCCGGACACCGGGACCGTTGGCAATGTCACAGTTTTTGATGACTGCGTAGTTCATAACGCACTTCCTTATTTCTTTACTTCATCCGTATCGGGGAAGGCGCTGCGGTATTCCTCCCACAGCTCCATATGGTCTTTCTTCCGCAGGCCCCGGATCACCAGCCGGCGGACGGTATCGTAGATGACGGCAAACAGCGGCACGCAGATGATCATACCCACGATGCCCCACAGACCGCCGAAGAGAATAATGGCAAACATGACCCAGAAGCCGGAAAGGCCCGTCCGGTTGCCCAGAATTTTGGGGCCAATGACGTTGCCGTCCAGCTGCTGCAGCACCAGCACGAAAATCACAAACCACAGCGCCTTCATAGGGCTTTCAATGAGGATCAGCAGGGTTGCGGGCACGGCGCCGATAACCGGGCCGAAGAAGGGAATGATATTGGTCACACCCACCAGAACAGATACCAGCAGGGCGTTGGGAATCCGCAGGGCGGAGCAGCCCACATAGCACAGCACGCCCACAATAGCGGAATCCATGATCTTGCCGTCGATGAAGCCGCCGAACATCCGGTCCACAAACTTTGCCTCTTCCAGGATCAGCTCCGCCCAACGGTCGGGGAAGGTGCTGCGCACAATGAGCACCGCCTGCCGGCCGAACCGTTTCCGGCCGTGGAGCACATAGATGGCCACGATGAGGCCAATGAGGATGTTGTACAGGAACTTCATCACCCGCACCACGCTGGTGCCCACGCCGCTGACAATGTTGGACACCTGGGGAATGACGTTTTCCCGGACCCAGGTATCAATGTCCTTGAAATAGTTCTGGTAGTTTTCATTGAAGAAGCTCACCAGATGCTCGTCCTCTCCGAAGGTGCTGCCGGCCCAGCCGATGAGCTGCTCCATTTTGCCGGGGAGACTGTTCCACAGGGTCACGACGCTGTTCACCAGCTGGGGCAGCACCATGGTCAGCAGGGCATATACCACCAGAATGCCGATGACCATACTGGAAAACACCGCCGCCGCGTTGGCAAAGCGCTTGAGCTTTTTCGTAAAGTGCATCTGGAAGAAGCCTTCCAGGGCGTTGCACAGGGGCCGCAGCAGATAAGCCATCACGCCGCCGTAAATAAAGGGGGCCAGGATGGCGCTGAGCTCCCCCAGCAGCTTTCCCACACCCTGAAGTCGGTACAGCAGGAAGAACAGCAGAATACTCAGGCTGATGGCGCCGAATCCGGCCATCATACCATAGAAATACCGCTGCTTTCGGGGATCAATCATTTGCATCAACTCGTTTCTTGGTCTTTTCGTTTAGTATATCAGCCCAAAGAGAGGGATAAATGAATAAATTATGAACATTTAATTTCCCCGTAGCCGTTCCCTTTCCGGTTTCAGGGGATTGTTTACAAAAACTTCTCACCCACCTTCTCCGCCGCTCTTGCCAAAGATAAGGATTTGGGGTAAAATAGTACAAATCCTACACAAGGAGTGGTTTTATGTACTACTATTACGGGTTCGACTGGACCTATGTGGTGCTGGTGCTGCCCTGCATTCTTCTGTCCCTCTGGGCCAGCGCCAATGTAAACAGCACCTTCAAGCGCTATTCCGGGCAATACTCCCGCCGGGGGCTCACCGGCGCCCAGGCGGCGGAGCGGGTGCTCCGGTCCAACGGAGTTACCAATGTACGCATTGAACGGGTCAGCGGGAATCTCACCGATCACTTCGATCCCCGGAGCAACGTGATCCGTCTTTCCGACAATGTCTACGGCAACACCTCCACCGCCGCCATCGGCGTTGCCTGCCACGAGGCGGGCCACGCGGTGCAGTACGCCCAGGACTACGCCCCTATCCGCATCCGCTCGGCGGTAATCCCCGCCACCAACCTGGGCAGCAAGCTGGCTATGCCCCTGATTCTTCTGGGACTGCTGATCGGTTTCAAGGGGGATCTTTCCTACTTCCTGGTTTATCTGGGCATCGGCTGCTTCGGCCTCAGTCTGGTATTCCAGCTGGTGACCCTGCCGGTGGAGTTTGACGCCAGCCGCCGGGCCATGGCCGCCATTGCCCAGTCGGAGCTGCTGACGGAGGAGGAGCAGCGGGGGGCCAGAAAGACCCTTTCCGCCGCCGCCCTGACCTATGTGGCCGCCACCGCCGTGGCCCTTTCCCAGCTGCTGCGGCTTCTGCTTCTCTTCGGCGGACGGAGGAAAAACGACTGATCACGTTAAAATGCCCGGCTTGACTTTCCGTACCAATTCTCTTATAATGCAACCCGTGTGAAGAATTTACGGAAAAGAGTGAGTTTTGTGGAAGAACTGATCAATATGTATATGGAAATGGGCGTATCTCCCGGTGTTTACGCCTACGGGCAGAAGGCTCTGGAGGCCCTCCGGGACCGTTTTGCCGCCATTGACGCCATCGCCGAGTACAACCAGGCCAAGGTGCTCTGCGCCATGCAGCGCAACCGGGTTTCCGCCGCCTGCTTCGCCGCCACCACCGGCTACGGCTACGACGATTTGGGCCGGGACACCCTGGAAAAGGTCTATGCCGATGTCTTCCATACGGAAGCGGCCCTGGTCCGGCCCCAGATCACCTGCGGCACCCATGCTCTGACGGTGGCCCTCAGCGCCAACCTTCTGCCCGGTGACGAGCTATTGTCCCCGGTAGGGCTGCCCTACGACACCCTGCAGGAGGTCATCGGCATCCGGGAAAGCCCCTGCTCCCTGGCAGAGTACGGAGTCACCTACCGGCAGGTGGATCTGCTCCCCGGCGGCGAATTTGACTACGATGGAATTCGGGCCGCCATCAACGAAAAAACCAAGCTCATTACCATTCAGCGCTCCAAGGGCTACGCCACCCGGCCCACCTTCTCCGTGGCCCAAATCGGCAAGCTGATTGCCTTCTGCAAGTCCTGCAAGCCCGATGTAAAGATCATGGTGGACAACTGCTACGGCGAATTTGTGGAAACCATGGAGCCCTCCGATGTGGGGGCGGATATGGTGGTGGGCTCCCTGATCAAGAATCCCGGCGGCGGTCTGGCCCCCATCGGCGGCTACATCTGCGGCACCCGGGAATGCGTGGCCCGGTGCGCCTACCGGCTGTCTGCCCCCGGTCTGGGTCAAGAGGTCGGCGCCAACCTGGGGCTTATGACCAGTTTGTTCCAGGGCTTCTTCCTGGCGCCCACGGTGGTTGCCGGTGCGGAAAAGGGCGCCATTTTCGCCGCCAGCCTCTATGAGCCCCTGGGCTATCGCTGCGTGCCCGGTGCCGGGGAAACCCGCCACGACATCATCCAGGCGGTGGAGCTGGGCAGTGAAAAAGCCATGATTGCCTTCTGCAAGGGCATCCAGGCTGCCGCTCCCGTGGATTCCTTCGCCGCTCCCCTGCCCTGGGATATGCCGGGCTACGACGACCAGGTGATAATGGCCGCCGGTGCCTTCATTCAGGGCTCTTCCATTGAGCTGTCGGCCGACGGCCCCATCCGGGAGCCCTATGCCGTTTACTTCCAGGGCGGACTTACCTGGTATCATGCCAAGCTGGGCATCCTGATGAGCCTGCAGGAGCTGGTAAACGCCGGACTGGTAACGCTGTAACAGAAATAGAGGACCTGCTGCAAACGCCGCGGCAGGTCCTTTTTCGCAAAAACGTAACCGGGGCCGCTGCGGCAATGCAGCGGCCCCGGATGTTTTATTGGGTATCCAGAACGATTCTGCCCTCCTCCATCCGGGCAGAAACCCCATGGATGGGGCTTTCGAAGGAATCGATAATGGCCTCGCTGATGGGGTCTTCCAGCTCCTTTTCGATGGTCCGGCGCAGATTCCGGGCGCCGTAGGTGACGGAGAAGGCTTTGTCCACCAGATGATCCCGGACCTCCTGGGTCCAGGCAAATTCCAGCTCCCGAAGGGCAAGGCTCTGCCGGAGCTCGCCCAGCATAATGTCGGCAATACCCCCGAAATTCTCCCTGGTCAGGTGGTGGAAGGTAATGATCTCGTCCACCCGGTTCAGGAATTCCGGCCGCAGGAAGCCCCGGAGCGCTGCCATGGTCTTTTCGGTAACCTGGTCCGTATCCGTCCGGCCGAAGCCCATTCCCGCCACACCGCCGTCGGAGCCCGCGTTGGTGGTCATCACAATCACGGTGTTTTCAAAGCTCACCAGTCGGCCCTGGGCATCGGTGATGCGGCCGTCGTCCAGCACCTGCAAAAGAATGTTCAGCACATCCGGGTGGGCCTTTTCGATTTCGTCAAAGAGGACCACGCTGTAGGGCTTCCGGCGGATGGTTTCCGTCAGCTGGCCCGCCTCGTCATAGCCCACATAGCCGGGAGGAGAGCCAATGAGCTTTGCAACCGCGTGCTTTTCCATATACTCGGACATATCCACCCGGACCAGAGAATCCACGCTGTCGAAGAGGTCATTTGCCAAGGTTTTCACCAGCTCCGTCTTGCCCACGCCGGTGGGACCGGCAAAGATGAAGGATACCGGTCTTCTCTTGGGGCTGATGCCCACCCGGCCCCGGCGGATGGCCCGGGCCACAGCCTGTACCGCGTGATCCTGCCCCACAATGTGCTCTTTCAGCCGGTCTTCCATACCCTTGAGCTGTTTGTACTCCTGGGCCTTGATCTTGGAGGCGGGGATCTTGGTCCACAGCTCGATGATCCGGGCCAGATTGTCCATGGTCACGGCGGGGGCGGGCAATTTGTCCAGTTCCTCGATTTCCCCGGCCAGCTGGCACAGCTTGCTGCGCAGGGTGGCAATGCGCTCAAAGTCCGTATGCTCCGTATCCTCGTTCAGTACCCGCAGCTCCAGCTCGTAATCGTCCCGCTCTTTTTTGAGCTCTGCCAGACGGGAAATTTCCTTGCAGTGCAGGTTCACATCGGAGCAGGCCTCGTCCAGCAGGTCAATGGCCTTGTCCGGCAGGAACCGGTCGGTGATGTACCGCTCGGAGAGCAGCACACACTGCCTGGCAATCTCCGGGGAGATGGTGACCCCGTGGAAGGCGGCATAGGTCTTGGCAATGCCCTGAAGAATCTGGGTGGATTCCTCGATGGTGGGCTCGCTGACCGTCACCGGCTGGAACCGGCGCTCCAGAGCCGCGTCCTTTTCAATATACTTGCGGTACTCCTTGAAGGTGGTGGCGCCGATGACCTGAATCTCCCCCCGGGACAGGGGGGGCTTCAGGATATTGGCCGCGTTCATGCTGCCCTCCGCATCCCCGGCGCCCACCAGATTATGGACCTCGTCAATCACCAGAATGATGTTGCCGCACTCCTTGATTTCACTGATCAGGCTCTTCATCCGGCTTTCGAACTGGCCCCGGAACTGGGTTCCGGCCACCAACGCAGTCAGGTCCAGCAGGAACACCTCTTTGTTCCGCAGCTTATAGGGCACCTCCCCGG
>JAXEMQ010000122.1:0-16214 GCA_034099845.1 Faecousia sp. | reverse complement strand
AATTCCCGGAGTTTTTCCCGGAGGGAAAGCAGATCATCAAAGGTTTCCGGCCGTTTGTATACATCCCGAAGCAGCGCGGAAGGATGATACATGGCCATATACCACCGGTCCTGACGGTGGATCCAGTTGCCGTGCTGGCTGGTGATGCGGAAATCCGGGGCAATCAGCTTCTGAGCGGCAATTCTGCCCAGGCAGACGATGATTTTGGGATCCAGCAGATCGATCTGATTGTCCAGATAGGGAAAGCACATGGCCTGTTCCTCCTGCTGGGGATCCCGGTTTCTGGGCGGCCGGCATTTGACGATGTTGGCAATGTAGCAGTCCTCCCGGGTCAGGTCGATAATGGAGAGCATATCGTCCAGCAGCTTTCCCGCAGGCCCCACAAAGGGCACCCCCTGCAAATCCTCCTGCTCGCCGGGCCCTTCGCCCACGAACAGGAGCTTGGCCTCCCGGTTCCCCACACCGAACACCACATTGTGGCGGGTCGCGCAGAGGCCGCACTGGGTACAGCTTTTGCAGGCCAGCTCCAGGGTATCCCAGTCCATCTTTTCCATATCAGCGGCTCCTTCTTCTTGCCTGTCTCCGGCGGCGGCGCCGAGCACGGTAACGGCTCCGCAGGTAGGCGTTGATGAGCAGATAGCTCAGCGCCGGCACCAGAATCACCGCGCAGATAATGGTTATCGCTTTGGAAAGGCCGGAACGCTCCCCTTCCGCCTTCGGCGCCAGGGCGCTGTAAACCGTCAGGCCGGAGTCTGCCGAGGCGTGCACATCCTCCTGACACAACAGCTGCGCTTCCATCATGCAGGAATTCTGATACCACAGCTCTATGGTGGCAATCAGATCCCCCTTCTTCAGCGGTGCCGTCAGACCGCCGTTGACCACGGACACATTTCGGATCAGATTCTTCATCTGGGCCTTGGCAGGCAGCACCGAATCAATATTCACATCGGCAATGCCCACGGCATCGTTGCTGCCGCCGCTTACAGGGAATTCCTCCATGGTCATTCCCTCATAGATCACCCGGTTCACCTTGAAGTTCTTATAGGTGTACTCCAGCAGAGCCACCATTTCATCAAAGTTACCATAGTTGTTTACCGTCCAGCCGTTCTCCGCGAACTGACGGGTGGCGCCCATGACAACACACACCAGGTTCAGTCCCTGTTTGGTATCCGTGGAACTGTCAGCCGTACACACCACACTTGCGCCGGTATTTGCGGAATAGCTGGCAAAGCCGCTGGTAACCTGTTTATAATTGTATTTGGGCACGATGGTGGTTTCCATCAGGTAGTTCAAAGAGGAAAAGGTCCGCTCATCGGAGAGATTTGTGGCTTTCACCGTATATTTCTGGGCGGAAAGCAGCTCAAACATGATGGGATTCTTCGTAGCCTCCATCATAATGCGGATCATATCCCGGGCAGTGGTATACTGGTTTCCGGAACCGACACCGTGCACATCCGTAAAGGAGGTGTTGATGCAGCCGATCTGCTTGACCCGCTGATTCATCAGATCCACAAACGCGCTGCGGGTGCCCGCCACATACTCCGCCAGCGCAACCGCGGCGTCCGCCGCGTTCTGCAAAATCAGCAAATGCAGCAAATCCCGAACCGGCATCTGTTCTTCGCTTTTCAGCCTGGCAGAGGTTGCGCCGCCGGGAATCCGGGAGGCAATACCGGCGCCCACCGTAACCACAGCGTCCAGATCCGGCACCCGCTCCACCACCACCAGAGCGGTGATGATTTTGGAAAGGGAACCGGGGGCAAGCTTCATATCCGGGTTATAGGCGTAGACCAGGGTCTTGGTATTTTGCTCGTACACGATGGCGCTTTGTGCGGATTCCAGCTTCCGGTCGGAACCTGCCAGGGGCACCTGACCGTCCAGCGTCCGGCAGCCGTTGAAAATGGATACACTGCCGAAGGCAAAATCCGTCTGAGGTGCCTGGGCATCCTCCGCCAGATCAGGCTCCGGTTCCGTGAGCGCAGGCGCGTCGTCCGCGATGGTAGAACCGGTGGTATCCTCACCGAAAGTGCTCAGCGGCAGGCAGCCTGCCGTCAGCGCAAATGCCAGCAGAAGGCAAAGCAATTTTTTCATATTTCCCCCTAATATTTTGCTGCCGGGGTTGTCCGGCAGGGAAAATTCGTGTATAATCACCGTGAAAGCAACGCATTCACAACTGTGTGTTGTGATTATATCAGTTTTTCAAATCGCCGTCAATGCGCATCTGGACGGTGTTTCCAAAATAGTCACAGCTTATTTACAGCTGCCGGGGGTATTCTCCCCGAATAGTCAGGAGGAGGCACATTATGAAGATTCTGGTAGTGGACGACGAGGCTTTGCTGGTAAAGGGAATCCGTTTCAACCTGAAAAGCGATGGCTATGAAGTGATTACCGGTTCCAACGGTCAGGAGGCCGTGGAACTGACCAAATCCGAATCTCCGGATCTGGTGGTGCTGGATGTGATGATGCCCATCATGGACGGGCTGACGGCCTGCGGGAAAATCCGGGAATTCTCTGATGTTCCCATTATCCTGCTCACCGCCAAAGCGGATGATATGGACAAGCTCATCGGCTTTGACCACGGCGCGGATGACTATCTGACCAAGCCCTTCAACATTCTGGAGCTGAAGGCCCGTATCCGGGCAATGCTGCGCAGAACCGGAGGAAATGAGAAGAAAGAAGCCGGCAACCGGCTGGTGGGCGGCAACATCACCCTGGATCTGGACGCCCGCAATGCCTATAAGGGCAGTGAGCTGGTGGTGCTCACTGCCAAGGAATTTGACGTTGTTGAATTTCTGATGCGCAACGCAGGCCGGGTCTACTCCCGGGAAGCGTTGCTGGACACCATCTGGGCCTATGAGTACCGCAGCGATATTCGAACCGTGGATGTCCACATCCGGCGTCTGCGCGAAAAGCTGGAAGAAAATCCGGCAGAGCCCAAACACATCCTGACCAAGTGGGGGGTGGGTTACTATTTCAGCAAATAAGGAAATCCGCAGCTACCGCACCGCCCAGTTCCACTACGCCATGTCCTATGTGGTCATCACCGCCGTGGTTTTGATTGCCCTGAATCTGGTGTGTACCCGTCTGAGTCAGCGGCTTTTCTACGAGAATAAGGAAAGCGCCATGATCGAAAAGTGCCAGCTGGCCTCCGATGAGCTTTCCACGCTGGATGTTTGGAACAATTCCACCGTTTCCAACGTTTTGGGCCAGTTGGAAAGCCTGCGGGCCTCCCGGCTCATTGTTACGGATCAGTCGGGGCTGTGCATCTATGACAGCACCGGCACATCCCTGGGAAGCTACACCCTTTTGCCGGAAATACTGGGTGCCTGCCACGGAAACGATGTATTCTCCTGGAGATACCATGACGGCGCCATGATCTCCCGGGCCTCCACCCCCATCATCAGTTACGGAGCCATTGCCGGCTGCGTGTATGTAGCGGAATACGACACCTCCCAGGGTGCGGTTATTGATCTGCTGCTGCACACCATCGCCCGCATTACGGTCATTCTGGAAATCGGCGTATTTCTCTTTGCATTGCTGTACTCCCGGTATTTTTCCCGCCGGATGCGGGCAATTTTCAACTCCATACACATCATTCAGAAGGGCAGCTATAACCAGAAGGTCAGTGTGGGCGGCAATGACGAGCTGACCCTTCTGGCAAATGAATTCAACGATCTGACCGAGCGGCTGCAAACCTCCGAAGAAAAGCGCCGCCGGTTTGTTTCCGATGCCTCCCACGAACTGAAAACGCCTCTGGCATCCATCAAGCTGCTGACCGACTCCATTCTGCAAAACGATATGGACGCGGAAACCATGCGGGAATTTGTGGAGGACATCGGTTCCGAAGCGGAACGGCTGAACCGGATGACCGCAAAGCTTCTCTCCCTTACCAAGGTAGACAGCCAGGAACCGCCGGAGAGCGAGCTGATCCGCATTTTCCCCACCATCAACCGGGTGGTTCGGATGCTGCGGCCTGTGGCAGAGCGCTCCTCCGTGGAAATCCTGGCAGAGCTGGAGCAGGACAGCACCGTTCTCATTACGGAAGATGATCTGTACCAGATTGTCTTCAATCTGGTGGAAAACGGCATCAAATACAACCGCGCCCAGGGCAGCGTCACTGTTCGGGTGGACCGGACCGAGGATCTTGCCCGTCTCACCGTGGCGGACACCGGCGTGGGCATCCCGGAAGATGCCCTGGAGCACATCTTTGAGCGGTTCTACCGGGTGGACAAAGCCCGATCCCGTCAAACCGGCGGCAGCGGTCTGGGGCTTGCCATTGTACGGGCCATCGTCCTGCGAAACCGGGGTGATATTCAGGTGGAAAGCACCTCCGGCTCCGGAACCGTATTTACGGTAACCTTCCCCATTTTTGACACGGAGGTTGACGAAACATGAAGCGTTTGCTGTGTCTTATGCTGGCAGTTCTTTTCCTGGGGGGCTGTTCCTCCAAAGCGGATGAGGGCGGCATCTTCTTCGTCTACCCAAAAAAGGACTATATCTACAGTGTCTCCGAAGGCTCTGTCGCCCGGGAAAAGCGGGATGTGACGGACCGGGAGCTGGGCTATCTGCTGCGGCTCTATCTGCTGGGCCCTCAGGACGAGGAGCTGGAGGCCATCTACCCCTCCGGTGTGCGGCTGGAGAACCTGGAGCAGACCGGGGATACGCTGTCCATTCAGCTCAGCGCACTGAGCAATCAGCTCAGCGACATCTCCTTCAGTTTTGCCGGGGCCTGCCTGGCCCAGACCTGTTTTTCTCTATGCGAGGCGGACAGCGTCATTATCTCCAGCGGTGACCGGCAAATCACGGTAAAACGGGGTGCTCTGCTCTTTCAGGACGACAGCTCCCCGCTGGAAACATCCGCCACCGAAACAGAAAGCAATTGAGAGGAACGCCATATGAAACTGATCTCCTGGAATGTAAACGGCCTGCGGGCCTGTGTCACCAAGGGCTTCCCGGATTTTTTCCGGGAGGCGAACGCGGATTTTTTCTGCCTGCAGGAAACCAAGCTTCAGCCCGACCAGATCCAACTGGATACCCCGGGCTATACCCAATTCTGGAATTCCGCCGAAAAGAAGGGATACTCCGGCACTGCCATCTTCGCCAAGGAACCGCCCCTTTCCGTCACCTATGGGCTGGGCATCCCGGAGCTGGACACGGAAGGGCGGCTGATCACCCTGGAATATCCAGGCTTTTTTCTGGTCACCTGTTACACGCCCAACGCGCAGCAGGAACTGGCACGGATCGATCACCGACTTGCCTGGGAGGCCGCCTTCCGGACCTATCTGAAAGAACTGGACACCAGAAAACCCGTCATTATCTGCGGGGATCTGAACGTTGCCGCCACCGCCATTGATCTGAAAAATCCCAAAGCCAACGAACAGAACGCGGGCTACTCCATCCAGGAGCGGCAGGCCTTTCAGGAGCTGTTGAGCTGCGGCTTTACGGACAGCTACCGCTACCTTTATCCGGAAAAGATTGAATACTCCTGGTGGTCCTACCGGTTCCAGGCCCGGGCCAAAAACGCCGGCTGGCGCATTGACTACTTTCTGGTATCGGACCGGGTGAAGGAAAACATCCGGGACGCGGTGATCCGCACGGAAATCCTCGGTTCCGACCACTGCCCGGTGGAACTGCATATCGAGTTGTAGCAAAAAGGGAAGCCCACACAGGACTTCCCTTTTCCGTTCCCTTGGATTATGCCAGGTAGATTGCCTTACAGGCCAGCATGGTTTCAAAGCAGTCCAGCTTGCTGACCAGCTCCATGGGTGCGTGCATACACAGCACCGGCACGCCTGCGTCCACGGTCACAATGTTCCGGTTTGCCATGTAAGCGGCCACCGTACCGCCGCCGCCCTGGTCAACCTTACCCAGGGTGGCAATCTGCCATTTGACGCCCGCCGCGTCCAGGGTGGAGCGAACGTGCTGCATGGCCTCGGCGGAAGCATCGGAAGCGCCGCTCTTGCCCCGGGAGCCGGTGTATTTGCAGATCGCCACGCCATAGTTGAGCTGGCTGTTGTTCCGGCGGTCGCAGGTTTCGGGGAAGTTGGGGTCAAAGGCATTGGAAACATCCGCGGACAGGCAGAAAGAGTTGGCAAAGCACTCCCTGAGCTTTACCCCCTGGCCATCGCACAGAATCTCCATAAAATACTCAAAGGCATGGCTCTGCATACCGCTGATACCCACAGAGCCGATCTCTTCCTTGTCGGCCAGGATGCACACGGCGGTGTGTTTTGGGGTTTCCAGATTCAGCAGGGCCTCCAGCTCCGCATAGGCGCAAACCCGGTCATCGTGGCCGTAGGCACCCAGCAGGCTCCGGTCCAGGCCCACCTCCCGGCACTTGCCGGCCGGGACAACCGTCAGCTCCGCGGTGCGGAAATCTTCCTCCACCATACCGTACTTCTCGTTCAACAGGCGCATGATGTTCAGCTTGACAAGATCCGCGCCCTCGCCCTCCAGAGGCTCGGTGCCCAGAATCACATTCAGCTGCTCGCCGAGAATTCCCTCTGCCAGGGTCTTCTTCATCTGATCCGCGGACAGATGGATCAGCAGATCGGAAACCACCAGAATGGGATCGCCCTCATCCTCACCGATGGTGACGGTTACCTCCGTGCCGTCCTTTCTGCAGACCACGCCGTGAATGGCCAGGGGCACGCAGGTCCACTGATACTTTTTGATTCCGCCGTAGTAATGGGTTTTGACAAAGGCGATTTCAGAATCCTCGTACAGGGGCTGGGGCTTCAGGTCCAGCCGGGGAGAATCCACATGGGCAGCACAGATATTGGCGCCCTTTGCCAGAGATTCGGTGCCCACAACAGCAATCAGGAAGCTCTTGCCCCGGTTGTTCAGATAGATCTTATCGCCGGGTTTTACCTCCATACCGGGTACCGCGGGCCGAAAGCCCCGTGCTTCCGCCTCCCGGGTCGCCCAGGCAGTGGCTTCCCGCTCCGTCTTGCAGGCATCCATAAAAGCGGCGTAGCGCTTGCAGTAGTTTTCCATTTCCTGACGCTGCTCACTTGTCAGCTCCAGAAGTCCATTCCTGGGGTTGCAGAGCAGGGATTCACGCAGTTCTTCAGCAGTCATATTGTTCCTCCGTATATGGTTTTTGTTATGCTTTTATTATACCCAGTTCCCCCAAAAAGGCAAGGCATTTCCGCCGGAAGTCTTCCCGGCTGCCGGAATTCTCCAGAACATAATCACAGCGCTCGGCGAACCATTGCTGGGGGTGCTGGGCGGCAATGCGGCTGCGGGCGTATTCTTCCGTGATTCCATCCCGGCGCGTCAGACGCCTTACCCTGTCTTCCACCGGCGCGGTCACGGCCACGGTTTTGTCGCAGAGTTGGGCCAGTCTCCCTTCATGGAGGGCGATGGCATCAATGGCAGCCAGCCCGGGGTGATCTTTCAGCCGGCGCCGGATCTCCCGTTTCACCGCAGTGTGGGTGATGGCATTCAGATCCAGCAGGGCCTTTTCATCCAAAAAAACCACTGCCCCCAGCTGTTTCCGATCCAGGACACCCTCTGTCACCGTTCCCGGAAACCGGGCATCGATTTTTGCCAGCATTTCCCGGTCCGTTTTCAGCAAATCATGGTAAATGGTATCGCAGTCCAGCACCAATCCCCCCTGCTCCCGTATGCAGGACAGGAGTGTGGTCTTTCCGCAGCCGCTGCCGCCCGTAATTCCCAGAATCACAGCTCCGCCTCCGCATCCACAATGTGGAAAGCAGCCGCCTTTTTCAGCCGGTTCTGCACCGCGTAGGCCACGCCGCCGCCCACAGGGCACCGGGCATATACCTGATGGATGGAAGGGTCATCCAAAATCCGCAGGGCGGAGAACAGCCCCGCGCTCAGGGACAACACATCCGCCTCCCGTCCGTAAGCCAGAGGCGCGCAATCGGCATACAGGGGCAGCTCTTCCTCGAAGCACAGCACCCGGTCCCCCGGGGTAAAGTGGCGATGGATATAAGCCGCCGCCTTTTCCCGGCTGCCGGACACAATCACCACCGGTTCCGCCGGGGCATAGTGACGGTATTTCATACCGGGCGCCTTGACCACGGCATCCTGGTCAATCTGGGCGGTGACGGCCTTATCGATGACCAGATCCCCCAAAACCTCCTGGAGCTCCTCCGGCGTAATTCCGCCGGGGCGGAGGAGCCGGGGGGGCTGCTCGGTCAGATCCACAATGGTGGACTCCACCCCCACCCGACAGGGACCTCCGTCCACAATGGCATCGATCCTGCCGTCATGGTCGTGACGCACGTGCTCCGCCGTGGTGGTGGAGGGCTTGCCGGAAATATTCGCCGAGGGCGCCGCAATGGGCACCCCTGCCAGTGCGATAATCTTCCGGGTCACCAAACTGTCCGGGCAGCGGACCGCAACGGTAGAAAGCCCCGCAGTGGTGCGCTTGGGCACCACATCCTTTGCCGGCAAAACCATGGTCAGCGGGCCGGGCCAAAACCGTTTCGCAAGTCTATAGGCTGCCGCAGGAATGGAATGGCAGAAACGCTCCATTTCCTCCGGTTCCGCCACATGGAGGATCAGGGGGTTATCCTGGGGACGGCCCTTTGCCGCAAAGATTCCGGCAACGGCGTTTTCATCCAGGCCGTTGGCCCCCAGACCGTAAACCGTTTCCGTAGGAATGGCCACCAGGCCTCCGTTTTTGATGATTTCCGCCGCAATTGCCGGCGTATCCGGCGCGTCGGCGGACAAGAATAAGGTATTCATAGCTTGTACCTCATGATATACACGGTCCATTCGTGTACGTTTTCATGGCCAAAAAAGGGAGAAAACACCCATTGGCGTTTTCTCCCCTTTTTGATGCGAAATTAGTCGTTGGGCTGGTTGGCTGCCTCGATGATCTTCACAAACTTCTCGGGAACCAGGGAAGCGCCGCCGATGAGGCCGCCGTCGATGTCGGGCTGAGCCAGCAGTTCGTAGGCGTTCTTGTCGTTCATGGAGCCGCCGTACAGGATGGAGATGGCCCGGGCATTCTTGGAGGAGTACAGCTTGCGGACAGCGGTACGAATGCTCTCGCAGACCTCTTCAGCCTGCTCGGGGGTAGCGGTACGGCCGGTACCAATGGCCCAGATGGGCTCGTAAGCGATGATGACCTTGCGGATCTTGTCCTCAGGAACGCCTGCCAGACCCAGCTTGATCTGCATGGTGATCCACTCGGTGGTGATGCCGGACTCTCTCTGCTCCAGGGTTTCGCCGCAGCACATGATGGGGGTCAGGCCGGCTTCCAGAGCGGCCAGAACCTTGGCATTGACATCCGAGTCGGTCTCGCCCATGGCGCGGCGCTCGGAGTGGCCGATGATGACGTACTTGCAGCCGGCATCCACCAGCATGTTGGTAGCGATTTCGCCGGTGTAAGCGCCGGAAGCATTGGCGTTACAGTTCTCGGCGCCGATGCCGATGCGGGTCTCACGGACGGCACGAACAGCAGCGGGAATATCCACAGCGGGAACACACAGGGCCACATCGCACCAACGGCCTCTGGGCATGATTGCCTTCAGCTGGGTCATAAACTCCTTGGTCTCGGAGGGGGTCTTGTTCATCTTCCAGTTACCGGCGATGACAGTCTTGCGATACTTTCTATTCATTGTAATTACTCCTTGTTGCTTATATGTCTACACCCCATAATAGAATGTAATTTACAAATTAAGAACCTTGCGAAAAAAGTACGTCCAGATCGTACTGTGAATGCGGTCGGTCTTTGAGCGCTCCAGGAGATCCGGCAAGGGCTGTAAAGCAGGGATCTTGCCGCCAATCAGGATCCGCAAGCGGGAACGTACTTTATGTACGTCCCGCTTGGGATTCCACACAGTTGAGGCAAAGATCCGCCCGCAGACGGATTCCGCGAAGTTTCTGCCGGAAAATTACTTATCCTGCAGGCAGGCGATGCCGGGCAGCTCCAGGCCTTCCAGGAATTCCAGGGAAGCGCCGCCGCCGGTGGAGATGTGGGTAATCTTGTCGGCAAAGCCCAGCTGCTCGCAGGCAGCAGCGCTGTCGCCGCCGCCAACGATGGTCACCGCGGCAGAATCAGCCAGAGCCTGGGCAACGGCAATGGTGCCCTTTGCCAGAGTGGGGTTCTCGAACACGCCCATGGGGCCATTCCAGACAACGGTCTTGGCGTTCTTTGCAGCGTCAGCAAACAGGGCCTGGCTCTTCTGACCAATATCCAGACCCATCATGTCAGCGGGAATGGCATCGGCAGCAACGGTCTGCACCTCAATCTCGGCGTCAATGGGGTTGGGGAAGGAAGCGGCAACCACGGCGTCAACAGGCAGCAGCAGCTTTACGCCCTTGGCTTCTGCCTTCGCCATCATTTCCTTGCAGTAGTCAATCTTCTCGCTGTCAACCAGGCTCTTGCCGATGTCGTAGCCCTTGGCAGCCAGGAAGGTGAAAGCCATACCGCCGCCGATGATCAGGGTGTCGACCTTCTCCAGCAGATTGTTGATGACGTTCAGCTTGTCGGAAACCTTGGCGCCGCCCAGGATGGCCACAAAGGGACGCTCGGGATTGGCCAGTGCCTTGCCCATGATGGAAACTTCCTTCTGGACCAGGTAACCGCAGACAGCGGGCAGGTAGTCAGCCACACCGGCGGTGGAGGAATGGGCGCGGTGAGCGGTGCCGAAGGCATCGTTCACAAAGATCTCGGCCAGGTCAGCCAGAGCCTTGCTCAGCTCGGGGTCGTTCTTGGTCTCGCCCTTTTCAAAGCGGGTGTTCTCCAGCAGCATCACCTCGCCGTCCTTCAGGGCGGCAGCCTTGGCCTTGGCATCCTCGCCGGCAACGTCCTTGGCCATGACAACGGGCTTGCCCAGCAGCTCGGCAATGCGGTCAGCCACCACCTGCAGGCTCAGCTCGGGCTTGACTTCCCCCTTGGGCTTGCCCATGTGGGAGCACAGAATGACCTTGGCATTGTGGTTTACCAGGTACTCAATGGTAGGCATGGCGGCCACGATGCGCTTGTCGGAAGTAATCTTGCCATTTTTGGTGGGAACATTGAAGTCGCAGCGGCACAGAACGCGCTTGCCGGATACGTCAATATCCTCGATGGACTTTTTGTTGTAGTTCATATTGATTCCTCCAAATTACCGGGAATTGTCCCGCATTTTTCCAAAATCCTTCAGATCGGGAAATGCCAGCTGCCGCAAAGCCTCGTAAACCGTGACTGCCACCGCATTGCTGAGATTCAGACTCCTGGCTTCCGGGCGCATGGGAATGCGGACGCAGCTTTCCCGGTGCTCCTCCAGAAAATCCTCCGGCAGCCCCTTTGTCTCCTTTCCGAAGAACAAATAGGCACCGTCGTGAAATTCCGCTTCGGTATAGCACCGGGGCGCCTTGGTAGACAGGCACCACATTTCCCGCACCTGGTTTTTTGAGAAGAAATCCTGAAGATTCTCATAATCCAGGACCTCCACCAGATTCCAGTAATCCAGCCCCGCACGCCTGACAGCCTTTTCGGATATGTCAAAGCCCAGGGGGCGGATCAAATGCAATCGGCATCCGGTTGCCGCACAGGTTCTGGCAATGTTGCCGCAGTTCTGGGGAATCTCAGGTTCCACCAGCACAATATTCAGCACTGCCAACACCTCTGCTTCCAGCTTCACGGACCGGCTTTTCCAATCCATTCGGCTCCTATTGTAAGGCAATTGCGGCTTAAAATCAATGAGAAAAACGAAAAAATTTTGTATTTTTTCCACTTTATTTTTGTTCGTTTGTAAGAAACCATTTTTCTTGTTGATTTTGCCCGTTTTTCCTCCATAACCTTTTCAAAACTTTGTCAATTTTTCGCAGTGTGACAAAAAGATGTGTCTGATTCTCTCTGCATCCCTTCCAGGAAGAACCACATTTTCCTATTTCACGGCCGTTTTTCCCTTTCTTCGGTCCCGTGTTTCACGGGTCATCCGGGCGCAAAAAACGCGGGCAGCACTGCCCGCGTCAATTCTGCCTCTCAGCCTACGGCCTCCACAAGCGTTCCCTCTGCCATGGCCCAGCTCCCGGCCTCCGCCGTAAGGGTTTGCCCGTCTGTCAGCTGCACGGAAAGCATCAGGCTCAGCTGGCTTTCCTCCCCCATTTCCGGAATGCGGAAGGAAACGTTTGATGCCGAGCCGGCAAAGCCGCCCTCCGTTTCCCCGTCCACCAGCTCTATGGGACAGCTGTCCATCACCTCGTCATCCCGCATCCACAGCAGCTCCGCCTGGCTGATCCCAACGGCCTGGCCGTCCCGGGTGATGAGGGGGGTCTGGACAGCAGCGGCAACATTCACCGTGACCACATTCTGATCCACCCGGGCATCGGTCAAGGTCACACCGGCAAAGCTTTCCAGACTGCTTTTCAGATAGACCAGCTTGGGAACCGCCGGCGTATCCTGCGTGGAAAGGGTAATCCGCTCCGTGGCCCCATCCGGGGAAGTCAGAACACAGTAGTAGCCGTAGCCGTCCTCCGGCTGCAGGGTCAGGTTGGCCGTGAACCGTTCCCCGTCCCAGCCGCAGTCCAGGATTGTCTCTTCCATACCATCGCGCATGACAAGCAGCCGCGCCGTCTGTCCCTCCTCATGGGACAGGGGCCGGGCGGCAAACTGAATGGAGGCCGGCTCCCCTGCCCCGGTTCCCCGGGCATCTAGGCTCCAGCTTTCCAGGCGGGTATTCTTCAGCTGATCCAGCTGCTCTTCCAGCTGCCGCACCTGTTCCTGCAGGGCTACATTTTCCTCTTTTAAAAGGCGAATCTCGCCTTCGTAATCCCGGGTACTGCCCCCGCAGGCGCAAAGCGACAGCAAAAGCCCCGCGCACAGAATCAGAGCCAGCAGCTTTCCATTCACAAAACCCATGGTGGATTTCCTCACATTTCTTTGTTTTTCCCTATTATATCCGGAAATCCGCAAAAAATCAATCGGTTTCCACCCCTACCAGCAGGCTGCCCTTTTCGGCATAGTAGCTGCAAAGGCCGCCGGAAGCGCTGACCCGAATATCCGCTTTGGGGAATGCGGCACGGATATGCTCCGCGAATTCCAGGGCAACAGCCTCGTTCTGCACATGGGTGATGCGCACCTTTCCGCCCCGATAGCCCGCCTCCAGCAGCAGCTCCAGCAGCGATGCGGCGGCCCGTTTGTCTCCCCGTGCTTTGGTGAGCGGTGCCAGAGTGCCCTCTTCCGAGGCGGTACCCAGCACACGAATATTCATAACGCCCACGGCGACAGCCGTTACCTTGCTGACACGGCCGTTCTGGGCCAGATTGTGGAGGCTGTGGAGACTGAAGAACAACCGGGTTTTTTTGCAGTACGCCTCCACCGCGGCAACCACCTGATCAAAATCCAGCCCCTGCGCAGTCAGCTCCTCCAGCTTTTCCAGAATCAGCAGGATCTCCGGTCCGGTGGACAGGCTGTCAAACACATGGACACTGGCATCGCTGTTGTCCTGCTGATATATATCCGCCGCTATCCGGGCAGAATTGTAGGACCCGGACAGAGCGCTGGTTATGGTTACGGCATACACGGTATCCGCCCGGCCAAAGGCATCGATCCAGGCCGAAACGCTGGGGCAGGCCGTATAGGAGCGGCCCTTGTGCTCCCGCAGATGGCTCAGCAGCCGCGGAATATCCAGTCCCGCATCGTCTACGAAGGATTGGCCGTCATCCGTGGAAATGGTCAGGGGCACCGCGGAAAAAGGCACGTCGCCCAGAGTATGCACATCGCAGGAAGAGTCCGCCACCAGTTTGATCATAATTGTCCTCCATAAAATCCGGATATTTTCAATCCGGTGTTTTGTTTCCGAAGTCATCCTATCATCATTTTTCAAAACTGTCAATCGGTTTTTTAATAACCTATTGACATTTGTGAGCTTTTCTATTAGGATGTGAGCGGAGGGATCAATATGGACGCACCAATTGAAGTGGAATTGCAAAAGAGCCTGGAAAACTTTCATATTCCCCGCTATCACGAACTGCCGGACTTTGGTCTGCGGCTGGAGCAGGTAACCCGCTATGTTTCCCGCTACGTCCCCACCCCCGTGACCGGCTCCATGGTCAGCAATTATGTCAAGCAGAAGATTATCCCCGGACCGGAGAAGAAAAGCTACGGTGTGGATTCCATTGCCTACCTGATTATTGTTACCTACCTGAAGAATACGGTATCCATGGAAGATATTCGGTTCCTGCTGGGCGTTCAGCAGGACAGCTATCAGCTGAGCGTCGCCTATGACTATTTCTGCGAGGAACTGGAGGATCTGCTGCGGTATGTCATCGGCATTCAGGAAACTCCTTCGGTGATTGACCATATGCATCCCCAGAAAGAGCTCCTGCGCACTGCCCTGTTTTCCGTTACCTATAAAATATACCTGGCCTACCGCATCGCTCTTCTCCGGCAGGAGGAACAGCTTGAAGCCCCTTCCCACACATGAGAAAACCGTCTTCCGGAAACCCGGAAGACGGTTTTCATGTTATCTGGTTCCTTTGTCGTAGGGAATGCCCTCTGCCTTGGGTGCCCGGGACTTTTTGGATGTAAATGCCAGAACAACCAGGGTTACCAGGTACGGAAGCATCCGGTACAGGTGAGAGCTGATGCCGATTTCGGCCAGCCAGTACACACCGTCGCCGTTGATGTCCAGCGTGGCGTAGGCAGCGGCAATGCATTTGAAGAGGCCGAAAAGCAGGCTGGAAGCGGCAATGCTGCCGGGATTCCAGTTGCCGAAAATCATAACGGCCAGAGCCAGGAAGCCGAAGCCCGCAACATCGCCGTTGGCGGTGCAGTTGGTGGTGGTCAGCGCGTATACAAAGCCGCCCATACCCGCCAGGGCGCCGGAAATGGTGGTGCCGGCATAACGCATCTTGTACACGTTGATGCCCAGGCTGTCCGCCGCCTGGGGATTTTCACCGCAGGCCCGCAGGCGCAGACCGAAGCGGGTTTTGTAGAGAATGACAGCCAGAATCACAAAGATCAGAATACAAACATAGGTTGCCAGGTAAACCTTGTTCAGGAAGGTTTCCCCCAGGAACCCAATGTCCTGATTCTTGGGAATGCCGAAGGTGGACTTTTTCAGCATGAACCAGGAGGCGGCATCACCGGTTACCATCTGGATATTGTTCTGGTTGCAGATAATGCGGATCAGAAACAGAACCAGCGCGGGCGCCATCAGGTTCAGGGCTGTGCCGCCGATGGTCTGGTCCGCCTTCAGGTTGATGGAGGCGAAGCTCAGCAGCAGGGAGAACACGGCGCCCATAAGGGCAGCGATCAGCATGCCCAGCAGCTCCAGGCCCTGCAGGGCCATATAATTTCCGGTCCGGGCCGCTGCCGCGAACACTTCCACACTCTGCATGGAGCGGACAAACAAAACACCAATAAAGGCGCCGAAGACCATGATGCCTTCCAGAGCCAGATTGATGATACCGCTGCGCTCCGCGAACACACCGGCCAATGCCACAATCATCAGCGGCACCGCATACAGGAGGGTTTGCTGAATCAGGAATGTCATACGCCCTCGCCTCCTTCTTTGTTGTCTTCCGCCGGCTTCATGGTCTTCCTGGGGGCACGCTTCCTGCCGGTAATCATACTGCGGATCAGCAGGGAGAAGGCGCTGAGGTAGACAATGACGGAGATGATCACGTCAGTGATATACTCGTTGTACGCCGTCAGGCCGGTGAGCTGCTGGCCAACGATGTCCAGCATGGCCATGAAAATGGCGGTGAAAATCACGCCGATGGGATTGCTGACCGCCAGCAGCGCCACGGGGATGCCGTTGAAGCCGATGGAGGGCAGGGACTGGTAGGTAGACCAGTAGAACTCGGTGTTGCCGGACAGCCAGTACAGGGCCGCGCCGCCGCCGGCAAGGCATCCGGCGATGGCCATGGACAGCACGCTGTTGCGCTTGTCATTGATACCCGCATACCGGGCGGCATGACGGTTGGAGCCGCAGGCCTTCAGCTGGTAGCCCATGGTGGTCTTGGTCATGAGGACGTAGACCCCAATGGCGATGACAATGGCGATGAGGATGCCGCCGTTGACCTGAGAGCCGGGGAAAAGCTTGTCCAGGCCCAGCTTGGGGGTGGCCACACCATTGTAGGAGGTCTTGTAGATATAGCCGGCCTTGGTGTTCTCCACCATATTTTTGAAGTTGCTGATATCAAAGGCCCAGGTGACCAGATTCGCCGCCAGCCAGTTGGTCATGATGCTGGCCAGAACCTCGTTGATGTTCAGGAAGGCCTTCAGCGCGCCGGGAATCGCGCCC
>JAXEMQ010000090.1:0-4432 GCA_034099845.1 Faecousia sp. | reverse complement strand
CTCCTCTTTTCCCTGACACCCAACAAGGGAAAAAAGTATGCCCTGCTGGTACTGAGCCTGGGATTCTATTGGCTGATCAGCGGCGTGCTCATCGGCTATCTCTTCGCGTCCGTGGCAGTGCTCTGGGGCTGCGGACTGTGGATGAATGCCCTCCAGAAAAGGCGGGACATTGCGGTGAAAGCCGCGGAAAAGCCGGATCGAAAGGTCATTAAGAAGAAGTACAACGGATATTGCCGGATGATCATGGGGCTGGCGGTGGCGGCCCACATTGCCCTCATTCTGGTGCTCAAGTATTCCGGCTTCTTTATGATGAATGTAAACGCGCTTTTCGGCACCGGATTCGCGGTCCCGGAGTATCTGAAGCCTCTGGGTATTTCCTTTTTCATTCTGCAGAGCGTCTCCTATCTGGTGGACGTATACCGGCAGACCATCCCCGCCGACGGCAATCCCCTGAGGCTGCTGCTGTTTGTCAGCTTTTTCCCCCAGATTGTGGAGGGCCCCATCTGCCGCTACGGCCAGACGGCCCAGCAGCTTTGGGAGGTTCAGCCCATCCGGTATGAAAACCTGACGGCGGGGCTGCAAAGAATCCTCTGGGGCCTGATGAAAAAGCTGGTGGTGGCCGACCGGCTGAATCCCTTTGTGGAGGAGCTGTTTTCCCATCACGCCGGTTATCCCGGTTGGCTCAGCCTTCTGGGAGCGGTGCTGTATACGGTGCAGCTCTACATGGATTTCTCCGGCTCCATGGACGCGGTCTGCGGCACGGCCCAGATTTTCGGCATCACCATGCCGGAAAATTTCCGCCGGCCCTTCTTCTCGAAGAGCATCTCCGAGTTCTGGAACCGCTGGCACATCACCCTGGGCACCTGGTTCCGGGATTACATCTTCTATCCCGTCACCATGTCGGGACCCATGAAGAAGCTCACCGGCTCTGCCAGAAAAAAGCTGGGCAACCATTTCGGCCCCCTGTTGGCGGGGTCCGTGGCTCTGTTCTGCGTCTGGTTCTCCAACGGACTGTGGCACGGCGCCGCCTGGCACTACATCTTCTTCGGTCTTTACCACTTCGTGCTGATCCTGATGGGCAACTGCTTTGCGCCCTATCTGAAAAAGACAAATGAGCGGCTGGGTATTACGCCGGAAAACAAGCCCTTCCGGGTGTTCCAAATGCTGCGGACCTCCCTGCTGGTGGTGTTCGGCGAGCTCATCTTCCGGGCGGAGAACATGGCCCAGGCCGGTGGGATGCTCAAAGCCATCTTTACGGATTTCGGCCCCCTGCGGGGCTGCTATTCCACACTGAAAACCGCTTTGGAGGCCTCCGGCTGCGATGTGCTGGATCTGCTCATCACGGCGGTGGCGGTGTGCGTTGTGCTGGTTGTCAGCATTCTGCAGGAAACGGGCGTGGAAATCCGCGGCAGCCTGAACCGGAAGCCTACGGCCCTTCGCTGGGCGGTGTGGTATGCGCTGATCCTCTTTATCCTGATCTTCGGCGCCTATGGCGTGGGCTACATCCCGGTGGACCCCATGTACGCGAATTTCTAAGGACCAAACGTAACAAATCCTCTGTGCCCCTTCTTCGGAAGGGGCATTTTTCTGTGAGACAGGTCAGAGGCCCTATGCGGCGGGTTGCCCAAAAGGGGGAATCCCTGGTTGAAAGGACCATTGTCCGTTTTTGTGCTGCCTGTTCACGGGAATGCAAAACAGATGTAACATTTCCGTAAAATCGAAAACGTTTTCGAAATTTGGGCGTATTTGTCGCATTTCACAAGGAAAGCCTGTGCACTTTCAACGAAACAGGACTGTGTATTATGTCAAAACATACAAAACTTAAAAAGCCCACTTGACATTCTGTAGATAAAGTTTATAATGGCATTGTAACGAAAACGATTTCGAAGCAGACGATTTGAAAGAGGCGGTATGAATGCCAACCCTGAGAGATGTGGCCGCCGCCTGTGGGGTGTCCCCGGCTACGGTCAGCAAGGCACTGAACAATGCCCCTGATGTGGGCCAGGAAACAGCCCAGCGAATTCGCCAGCGGGCCAAGGAATTGGGTTATCACCCCAATGCTGTTGCCCGGACGCTGAAGACCAATCGCAGTTACAGCATCGGCGTCCTCTTTGAAGACGAGATGCACAGCGGCCTGACGCACGAGTTCTTTTCCAGCGTACTGGATGCACTGAAGAACGGCGTGGAGTCCAGAGGCTATGATGTCACCTTTATCAGCAAAAACCTGGGCGCCGCCTCCATGAGCTACCTGGATCACTGCCGCTACCGCAATTGCGACGGCGTGGTCATTGCCAACGTGGACTTCCGGGATCCGTCGGTGGCGGAGCTGGTGGCCGGTATTCCGGCGGTAACCATCGATTATGTATTCGATGGAACCAGCGCGGTGATGTCTGACAACGCCAGAGGAATGCGGGAGCTGGTTACCTATGTGTACAACCAGGGACACAGGGATTTGGCCCTGATCCACGGTGAGGAAACGGCGGTGACCAAGGTCCGGATGGCGTCCTTCTACAGAACCTGCCGGGATCTTGGCATTACGGTCCGGCAAGATCTGGCCATCAGAGGACAGTTCAACAATCCCGATGTCTGCGGCCGGGTGACCCGATCCATTCTGGAGCGGCCGGACCGCCCAACCTGCATCTTTTATCCCGATGACATCGCCCTCCTGGGCGGTATGACCGAGATTGAACGCTGGGGACTCCGGGTTCCGGAGGACATCAGCGTGGTGGGCTTCGACGGGATTAAGCTCAGCCGGTTTCTTCGGCCGGAGCTTACAACCCTGCGTCAGGATACCCAGACAATGGGAGCCGAGGCGGCAAGACTGCTGACCCAGGCCATTGAGGAGAACAAAGCGTTTATGCCTCAGGTGGTGCGGGTTCCGGGTTCGTTACAGCCCGGGGGCACGGTCTCCAGGCTCCAGCCCCAGAGCGCCGGTTCAGACCGGTAAGAAACGGTACTTAGCGCTTTTAAGCGTTCGGTATAATTAAAAACGGAGGATGAACAAAATGAAGAAACTGCTCGCAATGCTCCTGGCTTGTGTGATGGTTTTCGGTCTGTGCGCTTGCTCCGGCAATAGCGCTCCCGCTGCCACCCAGGCCCCCGCTACCGAGGCTCCCAAGGCTGAGGCTCCCGCTACCGAGGCTCCCGCTGCCGACGGCTCCAAGGTCACCATCAACGTCATGTCCTTTACCGATGAGGTTCCCGGCATGATCACCAAGTACATGGAAGCCCATCCCGATGTGGCTGCCAAGTACGATGTGAACACCACCATCATCGCTACCACTGACGGTCTGTACCAGCCCGCTCTGGACCAGGCTCTGCAGGCCGGCGGCGCTGACGCTCCCGACATCTACTGCGCTGAGTCCGCTTTCGTTCTGAAGTACTGCCAGGGCGATGCCTCTGAGTTCGCTGCTACTTACGAAGATCTGGGCATCGACGTCGCTGCCGCTACCAAGGCTGCTGACATTGCTCAGTACACCATCGACATCGGCACCCGTCCCTCCGACGGCAAGCTGGTGGGTCTGGGCTACCAGGCAACCGGCGGCGCCTTCATCTACCGCCGCTCCATCGCCAAGGACGTTTGGGGTACCGATGATCCCGCTGTCGTCGCTGAGAAGATCGGCGCCGGCACCGGCAAGTGGGACAAGTTCTTTGAGGCTGCTAAGGAACTGAAGGCCAAGGGTTACGCCATTGTTTCCGGCGACGGTGACATCTGGCACGCTGTTGAAAACTCCTCCCCCACCGGCTGGATTGTTGACGGCGCTCTGAACATCGATCCCGCCCGTGAAGCATTCCTGGATCTGTCCAAGACCCTGATGGACAACGGTTATCACCATGACTCCGTGGACTGGCAGGAAGGCTGGTTCGCTGACATGAAGAAGGACGGCGGCGTGTTCGGCTTCTACGGCCCCGCTTGGCTGATCAACTACACCATCGCTCCCAACTGCGGCGAAGGCGACAACTCCTCCGCTGGCGACTGGGCTGTCTGCGCTCCCAACATCGGCTTCTTCTGGGGCGGCACTTGGGTTCTGGCCGGCAAGACCTGCGTTGGCACCGAGAAGCAGCAGGTTGTTGCTGACATCATCAAGTGGATCACTCTGGACTGCGATGAGAACTCCCTGCAGTACGCATGGGCAAACGGCACTCTGAATGGCCCTGGCGGCACAAAGGATACCGTTGCTTCCGGCACCGTTATGGCTATGTCCAACGGCGAGATGGAATTCCTGGGCGGCCAGAACATGTTCGACGTGTTCGTGCCTGCTAACCAGTACGCCAATGGTAAGAACCTGACCCAGTACGACGAGACCATCAACACCGCTTGGCGTGAGGCTGTCCGTGCTTACACTGCCGGCACCATGACTCGTGACGAGGCCATTTCTTCCTTCAAGACCGCTGTCGGCGACAAGCTGGACATCATCGTGAAGTAAGCAAA
>JAXEMQ010000075.1:0-5038 GCA_034099845.1 Faecousia sp. | reverse complement strand
GACTGACGGGCCAGGCTCCGGGTGTAGCGGTAGGTGATGTATTCCTTGGCCACTTCAAAGGCGCCGTGGGCCATGATGGCCTTTTCCACCAGGTCCTGAATCTCTTCTACGGAGGGGCTGCGGCCCATCTCCTCACAGGCCACGCTCACGCTCTCGGAAATGCGCTGAATCTGCACAGGGGTCATGCGTACTTTCTCATCTACAGCCTCATTGGCCTTGGAAACGGCCATGGTAATCTTGGAAATATCAAACATGACTTCTGTACCGTTTCGCTTGATAATCTTCATTGTACAGTCCTCCTTCTGGGAATCGATCACTCTTCGCTGCCTTATTATACTATATCTTGTGGTTTTGTCAAGCGCAAACCACAAGATGTTGTAGGCCCACTTTTCTGGCAAAAAGTTTGCGAACCTGTGGTTGTCCCCGCATCCCGGAAAAGCGGCGGAATGTTTACTTTTCCCGGGCCAGGCAAAAATAATCCATTGTAAAATCCGTCAGAATATAGTACAATTGGAACGTATGGTCTTAACATAATTTCCCTTGTTCCACGCAGAAAATTGAAAGGAGCATTTTCATGGAAAAAAATTTCAGCAATCTGCACATAGACCAGGGCGCAACCCTCTATACCATCACCGGAGGCGGCTTGACCGCGGTGGTTTCCGATCTGGGCGCCACCCTGGTCCGTCTGATGGTGCCGGACGCCTCCGGCAAGGAAGCGGATGTGGTGCTGGGCCACGACACCGCCAAGGGCTACCTGGAGGGCACCGGCTTTCTGGGGGCCACCGTGGGCCGCAGCGCCAACCGGATCGCCGGCGCTTCCTTCACCCTGGGGGGCAAAACCTATACCATGGCCGCCAACGAAGGCCCCAACAACCTCCACTCCGGCCCCGACTGCTACCACACCCGTCTTTGGACCCTGGCCGGGCAGACCGGCCATTCCGTAAAGCTGGCGCTGGACAGCCCCAACGGCGACCAGGGTATGCCGGGCAACGCCCGCATCTTTGTCACCTATGCCCTGGACGACGACGGCGGACTGCACATCGTCTACGACGGCGAATGCGACCAGGATACCATCTTTAATATGACCAACCACAGCTACTTTAACCTGGCAGGCCACCAGCATCCGGAAAAGGCCATTTCCCAGGTGCTCTCCCTGCCCGGCCGGCACTTCTGCCCGGATGACGCGGAAAGCATTCCCACCGGTGAAAGACGCGATGTGGCGGGCACCCCCATGGACTTCCGCAGCCCCAAGCCCATCTGTCAGGACATTGACGCCGACTACGAGCCCCTGCATCTGCAAGGGGGCTACGACCACAACTGGGAGGTTTTCTGCAACCCCTGCGCCACCCTGACTGATCCGGAATCTGGCCGCAGCATGGCGGTTTACACCGACTGCCCTGGCATTCAGTTCTACTCCGGCAACTTCCTGAACGAAACCGGCAAGGACGGCGTCTACTACGGCAAGCATGCCGGTATCGCTCTGGAGACCCAGTTCTATCCCGACTGCATCCACAAGCCCGACTGGGCCCAGCCCGTGGTTGCGGCCGGAAAGCCCTACCATTCCGAAACCGTCTACCGCTTCAGCTGGAAATAAGACTTCGCCCCGGAAGGAAACTTCTGGGGTGATTTTTCGGATTTCTGCCAGAGAATATCACATTTCTCCCCCGGCGCATACACTGTCCTGTAAGAAACTCTTTCAGGAGGGAATTCTATGGCTGAACAATGTCAGGACACCCTGCGCTGCAATCCCGGCGATCTGCGGCAGGCCATGTCCGTACACACCCGAAAAATCACCGATTCCTGTCGGGATAAGGACTGTATTGAGGATCTGCCCGTCTACCTGACCGCCGGCTCCCAGCGGATTCTGGAGGGCTCCGCCGGAACCCGGGTCCGCTGCGCCGAGCTCATCAGCACCTACATAGACGTGCAGCCGGTGGCCTTTGACCGGAACCACTACTGCATTGACATCACCTTCTACTACCGGATTCTGGCGGATACCGTCATCGGCGCCAACCGGCCCGCCACCCTGTGCGGCCTTTCCGTCTTTACCAAGCGGGTGGTGCTGTGCGGAGAAGAGAGCTGCGCCCGCATCTACCGCAGCGACGACCGCTGCGCCCCGGATGCCCGGAACCGTTCCGGCAGCCCCACCGCCGTGGTGGAAGCCCTGGATCCCATGGTGCTCAGCTGCCGGGTACGGGAAGCCTGCGACTGCGGCGGCCGGGACAGCTGCCCGGTACAGCTGCCGGACTGGATCCGGTCCGCTTTTGACGAGGACCTGTCCATGCAGGGGGATCGGAGGCGGCTGTTTGTGACCCTGGGCCAGTTCTCCATTGTCCGGCTGGAACGGGATGCCCAGCTGATCGTTCCCGTGATGGACTACAGCATTCCCACCAAGGAGTGCTGCGACTCCCCCGGCTGCGCGGAGGACCCCTGCGAGCTGTTCAGCCGGATCCCCTTCCCCGCCGCCCAGTTCACCCCCAAGGGCTGCGACTGCAAGCCCCAGCCCCGGTGCGCCCAGGAGGGCTGCTGCGGGAAATAGCAGCGGCACCCCCTCCGTCACGGCGAACAGCCTGCCGGCAATGAATGGAGGCGCATTTGCCACCGGCAATTGTCCGATGAGATTCACTGCGTGACGCACCGCCCCAAAGGGGAGCCGGGGACCAAAAGCAAAGCACCTGCCGGACCGGCAGGTGCCATTTTTATTTCGCGCGGATGTCCAGATGGTAATCGATGATGCCGGCCTCGGTGTTTTCAATGCTGATTTCGTAAACCAGATCGATGGTGCCGCCGTCGGGAACCAGGTCATAATACACCCGGGTGGCGTTTACCGTGATCATCAGGGCCCCGAACTCCATCTGGTACAAAGAGTCGTGGGGCACCCGCTCCTGAAACACCATACGGGAGGTGAGCTTTCCCACCCGGGACAGGGTCACCTTTCCGGGCTCCACCCGGAAGGTGGTGGTCACGCCCTCCAGACCGGTGAGGGCGCTTTCCTCATAGGTGATGTCCCAGCCGCCGTTTTCAAAGGACATAAGGCCCTCCGTTACCAATTCAATGGTTTCCGGCTCCTGATCGGCATATTTCTGGCGGCCGGTGATGGAGAGCACAACAGGCGTTTTCATCACTTTGCCTCCAGCGCCAGGGCAATCAGCTGGTCGATGAGCTGGGAATAGGGAATGCCGCTGGCCCCAAACAGCTTGGGGTACATGGAGATGGAGGTAAAACCGGGCAGAGTATTGATCTCGTTGAAGACCACCTTGTTGTCCTGCCAGGTCACAAAAAAGTCCACCCGGCTCAGGCCCTGGCAGCCGATTGCCTTGTAGATCTTCACCGCCGTATCCCGTACCGCTTCCGCCACATCCTCGGGGATCCGGGCGGGGATGTAGGCAACGGAGGTATCGGTGATGTACTTGGCCTCGTAATCGTAGAAGTCCGCGCCGGAATCGATTTCTCCGCAGACGGAGGCCACCGGGCTGTCGTTGCCCATGACCGCCACTTCCACCTCCCGGCCCTGGATGAATTCCTCCACCAGCACCTTGTCATCGTATTTCCCCGCCGTCAGCAGAGCGGATCTCAGCTCCTCCCGGCCGCTTACCTTGGACACGCCCACGGAGGAGCCGGTGCCGGCAGGCTTCACAAACACCGGATACCGGAAGCGGGCCTCCACGCTGTCCAGGGTTTTCTCCATGCGGCTGCCCATATCCGCGGAGCGGACCAGCTGCCAGTCCGCCTGGGCCACACCGGCGTGGTCCGCCACCAGCTTGGTCAGGGTCTTGTCCATGGCCACGGCAGAGGCCGCCACATGGGGGCCCACACAGGGGATGCCCGCCAGCTGCATCAGGCCCTGAACGGACCCGTCCTCTCCGTTTTCGCCGTGGAGCACCGGGTACACCACATCGATCCGCTCCTGCACCACGCAGTCTCCCTCAAAGCGCAGAAGGCCCTGGCCCCGGACGGGAGAAAGGGCAACCTTGCAGTTGTCCGGATGCTGCTGCCATGTTCCGCCGGGCAGATCAGCATACTCCCTGCCGCCGTAGAGAATCCACTCTCCGGACTTGGTAATGCCCACGGGGAAGAGATTGTACTTATCTTTATCAATGTTGTTCAGCACGGATTCGGCGCTGCGCAGGGAGACCTCGTGCTCCGGGCTGACACCGCCGAAGAGAATGCAAACGCTTAATTTTTCCATGATTCCGCCTCGATTTCCTTATTCTTTGGCCAGGAGCGCTTCTCCCGCCCGGAAAATATCTCCCGCGCCCATGGTCACCACCACGTCTCCCGGCCGGATGGTCTCCCGGAGGGTGGCGGTTACATCCTGCAGCGTCTCACAGTAGACGGCGCCGGGGATCCGGCGGGCCAGATCCGCGGAGGAAATGCCCACGGTATTGCTCTCCCGGGCGGCATAAATCTCCGCCAGGACCAGCACATCCGCTTTCCCCAACTCCCGGACGAAGTCCTCCAGCAGCAGCTTGGTGCGGGTATAGGTATGGGGCTGGAAGGCCAGCACCAGCCGGTTGCTGCCCATGCCCCGGATGGCCTCCAGAGTTGCCCGGACCTCATCGGGATGGTGGGCATAGTCGTCATAGACCTCTGCCCCGTGGTAGGTTCCCTTGTATTCCATCCGGCGGCCGGCGCCGTGGAAGGCGTGAACACCCCTGGCAACACAGTCGCCGGGAATGCCCATCATCCGGGAGGTGGCGGCCACGGCCAGGGCGTTCAGGGCATTGTGCTTGCCCAGCACCCCCAGGTCCAGATGGCAGTAGAATTCCCCGCCGCACAAAACATCAAAATGCCGCCAGTCGGGGCTGATGTTGGCCGCGGTAACCTGATTGCCTTCCCCCAGGCCGAAAGAGGTATATTCGATGCCCTCCAGCGCCTCCACGGTATGGGGATCGTCTCCGTTGGCGATGACGCCGTCGGTGGCCATACCGGCAAATTTATGGAAGGATTTCTGAATATCCGCCAGATCCTTGAAGTAATCCAGGTGATCCGCCTCCACGTTCAGCACAACGGCCAGGGTGGGGAAGAAATTCAGGAA
>JAXEMQ010000057.1:0-2872 GCA_034099845.1 Faecousia sp. | reverse complement strand
GGCTTCCATGAGCCCTGCCAGCACCGCGTTCTGATGGCCCCGGTTCCGGCTCTGGCAGATGCCGATGTAGTGGGGATTCTCCCTGGAAAGGTCCCGGATGATGTTCCAGGTATTGTCTTTGGAGCCGTCGTTGACAAACAGGACCCGGCTGTCTTCACTGATTTTTCCGGCAGCGGAAAGATCGGTGATTTTTTTCAGGAACATGGGGGCCGTGATGGGCAGCACCTTTTCCTCGTTATAGCAGGGAATTACAATGTAAAGAATGGGTTTCATAAACTGTCTCCTTTCAGCCGATCAGCGGCGAAACATAAACCTGGGCATAGGCATAGTCTACGGATGTATATTGCTGTTCTTCCATATAATCCCAGAGCCAGCCCTCCAGGGTGTTGGCGTTGGGGGTTTTGACATCCTCATAATCCCCTACCTCCGGCTTCAGGACAACCACAATTTGGGGAATGGAGCCGGGATGGGATTCATAATACTGGGAAAGTCTGGGGCTGTCCACCGGCGTGCGCCAGGCCGTGGGCGCGCCGCATGGGTTGTCCAGGGCCAGATATCCCCAGGGCATCAGCTTGCTGATAAAAACAGGGGCGTCGGAACCGTATTCTCCCTCCAGCTCCCGCAGCATGGAGACAAGCTCCCCATACTGGCGGGCATGATCGGCCGTGGTATGAATGCCCGCAGCGGGACCCCGGGTCATGACCGTATCCAGTTGGGAAAGGGGCGCGTCCCGGAAGACGGTTGAAAACCGGCTGTCAAGCGTCAGCAGCAAAACCACACCGGCCAGTCCGGCAGAGAAGCCCCGGATAATCAGCCGATCAGACAGACCCAGCATGACAATTACGCCCATCACATAGACCGTGATTCCCACAAGGAAGGCCAAGGCCTCCGTATTGGAGCTCAGTGCCATGGCAAGGCCCATACAAATTCCCGTGAGCTGAAGACAAACGGCGAAGGGATTGCTTTTTTGTTTCAGATACAGCAGAAGCACACAGGGAATGGTAAACAGCGCGTAGGGATAGTATGCAAACCCCGTCTCTCCCCTGCGGTAACGCCAGAGTGAAAGCACCGCACCGGCCAGGCAGACCAGCAGACCCGGCAGACAACCCAGGGTTTTGGGAAGGAACCTGTCACCCAGAAAGAGCAGCACCGCCCCCAGCAGTACGATTCCTGCTTCCCAGTAAAACAGCAGCTTCACATCCCGGATAGCGGCAAGCAGGTTTGCAACAGGCCCGCCGCTGTGCTCCGGGTCCGACAGGATATAGGAAAGATTCGCCAGAATCCCGCCTGGATCCTTCGGCAGAAAGAATACCAGAAAATAGACGGCCCCTGCACAGATCCCGCCAAATACCCAGAGGGCATCATGCCGGTATTCCCGCTTGACCAGGGCCAGCCCCAACGCCATAAGGACGAACAGGGCAAAATAGGGTACACACAGCACGGAAAAGCCCAGGCACAGGCCGGACAGAAGCAGAAGGCCCCTTTTTCCCCTGCCCCGCAAAAGCAGGCAAAGCGCGGTGATGGTCAGCAGCAGAAACAGATTGTAATAGCTCAGTCCCCAGATATTTCCCCGGGAATAGCTCAGCATCAGTCCGGCGCACAGAAAAGCCGGCAAGGGTTTGGTAAATTTCCGGAAGGTAAAGAGCACCAAAAGGCTCACACCCCAGGCCAGCACCACATAGAGCATTCTGGCAAAGAGGTAAATCCCCTCTGTGCCGAAGAAAAATCTGTAAGCCGTCAGCACCGGATAAAAGATAGCGCTGTAAAACTGCACGGGATGCCACTCGTCCAGAATCAGCTGCTGGCCGTTCCAGAGCCGCTGGGCAAAGGTCAGATAAAAGCTCTCATCCGACCAGCAGAAACCATACAGCGCCCGCACACACAGGCCCGCCGCCAGTACCGTCAGCAATGCCGCGTAAAGGAAGATCGATTTTTTGCCGCGTCGCTCCAAGGCATCCCCTCCCATCCTTGTTTTCCGATATTATACACCTTTGGCCCCCCGGATTCAAGTCCCGGAAAATCCTGTTGATAACTTGCCTCCATCGATTTTGACAAGTTTACGAAAGTCAACTATACTATAGAAAAACGCAGGATCATCTGCACAGGAGGTATAATATGGACAAAAGTTTTATTCTCTACACGGACATCGGGCCCAGCATTCTGGAGCTGAAGGACGCGGAGGTGGGACGCCTGACCAAGGCGATCTACCGTTATGTGATGACGGGAGAGTGCACCGAACTGAAGGGCAGCGTGAAAATCTGCTTCAACATGATCCGCAGCCATCTGGATCGGGACAAGGCCAAATACCTGGAAATCTGCCAGAAACGGGCGGAGGCCGGACGGAAGGGCGGGCTCTCCTCCGGGAAAAGCCGGAAAGAAGCAAATGCCGAGGATCGCTCAGCAACGGACGCTGAGAATGAGAATGAAAAAAAGAATAAGAATTTATATGAGAATGAAAATGAAAATGGAAATCATAATGAAAATGCGTTTTCCCATCCCGAGCCCTCCGTCCTACAGGCCAAATACCCCAACGCCTTTCTGAGCCGCCAGGATATTCTGACCCTCATGAAGGAATTCCCCAAGGACTATGAAAAACGCATTGCCCGGCTGAACCGGTTTATCATTGACAATGATTTTCCCTGCGAGGATCCCGTGAATACCATCCGCATCTGGGCAACCCAGGAAGCCTGCCGGGAAAAAGGCCAAAGGGACAGGAATAAAGATTGGGGCCGCCTTGGTGTGTAACCGGTGAGGCCTTTCCTGGGGCAAATTTGTTTTTACAGTTGACACAAGGCTGTATATCTTATACAATTACGACATACAGCAAAGGCTTGGACTATGCAAAAACACCAAGCCTTTTGAGAGGAGACTT
>JAXEMQ010000003.1:0-4547 GCA_034099845.1 Faecousia sp. | reverse complement strand
GGGCGGGCTCAAGCAGCTTACCGGGGTGCTGAAGGATCTGAAGGAGATTTTGGTACTGCGGTCCGAGGGGGATACCCTGGAGCAGCAGGCCCGGATCGCCCGGCTTCAGCGGGAGCTGAACCGGGAGGACAGCCAGGAACGGATTCTGGTGACCATGGAAGGAGCGTGCGGCGATTATGCCGACTAAGGTGCTGACCATGCCCGCCCCCAACGAAAAGCAGGCCCTGGCCCTGGCGGAACGGCACCGCTATGTGGGCTACGGCGGGGCCCGGGGCGGAGGCAAAAGCTGGTTTGTCCGCTGGAAGGCGGTGCTGCTGTGCCTGCGCTATCCGGGAATCAAGGTGCTGATCACCAGAAGAACCTATAAGGAGCTCTTCAACAACCATATTGCCCCGCTGATGCAGATGCTTGCCGGGGTGGCGGAGTACAGGAGCATGGACAAGATCTTCCGGTTTCCCGGGGGCAGCACCATCCATTTCGGCTACTGCGCCTGCGACGCCGACCTGGGTCAGTACCAGGGGGCGGAATACGATGTATGGTTTGCGGATGAGGCCGGTCAGTTCAAAGAGGAATGGCTGGTCCAGATCGACGCCTGCGTCCGGGGCGTCAACGCATTTCCCAAGCGCACCTACTATACCCTGAACCCCGGCGGACCGGGACACGGCTACTTTAAGCGCCTGTTCATTGACCGGCATTTTACGGAGGACGAACACCCGGAAGATTATGCCTTTATCCAGGCCCTTTGTACGGACAATCACGCGCTGATGGCCAGTCAGCCCGGGTATCTGCGCTCTCTGGAAAAGCTGCCCTACAAGCTACGGCAAAGCTGGCTCTACGGCCGGTGGGATGTATATGAGGGCCAGTTTTTTGAGGAATTCACCGATGACCCGGCCCATTATCAGGACCGGCGGTATACCCACGTCATTGATCCCTTTGACATTCCCGCCGGGTGGAAGCTGTACCGCAGCTTCGACTGGGGCTATCACCGGCCCTTTTCCTGCGGCTGGTGGGCCGTGGACTACGATGGGGTGGCTTACCGCATTCTGGAGCTTTACGGCTGTACCGGAGAGCCCAACGAGGGGGTGCGGTGGACGCCGGATCAGGTCTTTGCGAAAATCCACGCCATCGAGGGGGAGCACCGGTATCTGGCGGGGCGGAAGATCCTGGGCGTGGCGGACCCGGCCATCTGGGACGGGTCCACCGGGGAAAGCATTGCCGATACCGCCGCCCGGCATCAGGTGTATTTCACCCCCGGAGACAACAAGCGGCTGCCGGGCTGGATGCAGCTGCACTACAGGCTATCCTTTGACGCTCAGGGGTATCCCCTTCTCTATGTGTTCCGAAACTGCAGGGCCTTCATACGGACGCTGCCCCTGCTTCAGTACGACGATACCAATACGGAGGATCTGGATACCGACGGAGAGGACCACGCAGCAGACGAGGCAAGGTACTTCTGTATGTGCCGGCCCATCCGGCCCAGAGCACCGGAAGTACCCAAAAAGAGGGGAAACGCGGCGCTGTTTCTGGACATTGAGGAAAATACGACGGTCTGGCGAAGACCGGGAATGGAGATTATCGATGAAAACGAAGGAAGCAATCGGGGCGCCTCAGCTGCGTCAGGCCAGGCTGACCCTGAACCGCTACCGGGAGGGCAAGGCCAACCTGGAACGGCGGGTGATTGAAAACGAGCAGTGGTACCGGATGCGGCACTGGGAGTGTATGCGCCGGGGTCAGGGCAGCCAGGTGGAGCCCACCTCCGGCTGGCTCTTCAACGCCATCGCCAATAAGCATGCCGAGGCCATGGACAACTACCCTGTCCCCACCGTGCTGCCCCGGGAGGAAGGGGACCGGGAAACGGCGAAAACTCTGGAAAGCATCCTGCCGGTGATTTTGCAGCAGGAGGACTTTGAGGAAACCTACGACCGGGTGATGGACGACAAGCTGAAGGCCGGTACGGGCATCTACGGTGTCTTCTGGGATCCCGAAAAGCTGGACGGCCTGGGGGACGTGAGCATCCAGAGAATCGACCTGCTGAACCTCTTCTGGGAAAACGGCGTGACGGATCTGGAGCAGAGCCGCAACGTCTTTTACCTGCGGCTCTGGGACAACGATCTGCTGCTGGAGCGCTACCCCATGCTGGAGGGCAAGCTTTCCGGCAGCGCCGAGGCGGGAAACCGGTATGTATACGAGGATCGGGTGGACACCACGGACAAAACCGCCGTCATCGACTGGTACTACAAAAAGCAGGTGGGGGGCAGACAGGTACTCCACTACTGCAAGTTTGTGGGGGAGACGGTGCTGTTTGCCACGGAAAATCAGCCGGAATATGCCCAAAGAGGCTGGTATGACCACGGCCGATACCCCTTTGTTATGGACGTGATGTTCCGCTGTGCCGGTTCCCCCTGCGGCTTCGGCTACATCGATGTGGCCAAATCCGCCCAGGAATATGTGGACCGGGGCAACCAGGCCATTTTGCAGAATCTGCTGGCCAATGCCCGGCCCCGGCATTTCATCCGCACCGACGGGGCGGTGAATGAAGGGGAATACGCGGACATGACCCGGGATTTTGTCCATGTGGACGGGAACCTGGGGGAGGACAGCATTAAGCCCATTCTGGGCAAGCCCTTAAGCGACATCTATGTTACCGTCATCGGCAATAAGATCGACGAGCTCAAGGAGGTCACCGGCACCCGGGATGTGAGCACCGGCGGCACGGTATCCGGCGTTACCGCGGCCTCGGCCATCGCGGCCATGCAGGAGGCGGGCGGAAAGCTGAGCCGGGACAGCAATCTGGCCTCCTATCGGGCCTTCCGGAAGGTCTGTCTGCTGGTCATCGAGCTGATTCGCCAGTTTTACGAGCTGCCCAGAGCCTTCCGGATACTGGGAGACCAGGGCAGCATGGAGTTTGTCAGCTTCGGCAACGGCTGCCTGAAGCCCCGGGCCCAGGGCGTGGAGCTGGGGGTGGACATGGGCATCCACACCCCTCTGTTTGATGTGGAGGTGGGGGCGGAAAAGCAGAGCCCCTACTCCCGGCTCAGCCAGAATGAGCTGGCCATGCAGTTCTATTCCGCGGGCTTTTTCGATCCCCAGCGGGCGGAGGAGGCCCTGGCGGCCCTGGATATGATGGATTTCAACGGAAAAAGCACCGTGGTCCGGCACATCCGGGAGAACGGCGCCGCTTTCCGGCAGATGGAAGCCCGGCAGCAGGCCATTCCCCGTTTAGAGGACGAAAACAATTTCCGTGCCCGTGCCCGGGCGGCGGATGCCACAGCGGTTGTGTAATAATAGGAGGATCCTTTCAAAGCAGCCCCTGGCAAGCCTGTGTCTGCTTTTAAAAAAGGCGCAATATAAAAGGAGGAAAAACAGATGATCCATGTGGAATTCTATCGGGATACCAAAAACGGCTCCGTTCAGATGGAGATGCAGGGCCACGCCGAAACCGCCCCCAAGGGGCAGGATCTGGTCTGCGCGGCGGCCACCACCGTGGCCTATACCCTGGCCCAGGCGGTGCAGTTTTTGTACGAACAGGACCGGCTCCTGGAAAAGCCTGTCATCCAGATTGTGGACGGCTATGCCCATATTCAGGTATATCCCAGAAAATGCGCTCTGGCGGAAACGCTGATGACCTTCTGGGTGGCCCAGGCCGGGGCCTTTGTATTGGAGCGGAACTTCCCCCGGGCGGTGAGCCTGATGGCAATGGAGGCATCCGCATGAAGCATTTTGTCAACTGCCGGAGCTTGCAGCTGTTTGCACAGGAAGCGGCGGCTCCGGAGTCGGGCGTAACCGAGGCCGACGCCCAGCCTCAGACCGAATCCGCCGCCGGGGACCCGGCGGAATTCGAGAAACTGATCACAGGACCCTATAAGCAGGCCTACGACGCACGGGTGCAGAACATCATTCAGCAGCGGCTGAAAAACGCCAAGGAGACCACGGAGAAATTCCGTGCTCTGGAGCCCATCGCACAGATGCTTTCCCGGCACTACGGCGTGGAGGACGGGGACTACAGCGCCCTGGAAGAATCCGTCCGGAAAGCCTTTGCCCCGCCGGATCCTGCCGAGCAGCAGCGGCAGCAGGCGGAAATTCAGGCAGGGGCTTCCCGGATGGTGGAACAGTGGAATCTGCAGGCCCGGGAAATCCAGGAAACCTATCCTGCCTTTGACCTGCGGCAGGAGATGGGAGATGAGCGGTTTGTGCAGCTGCTCCGCTCCCATGTGGATATGCGTACCGCCTACGAGATCCTCCATAAGGACGAGATCATTCCGGCGGCCATGGCCTACGCGGCCAAAACCGTGGAACGGAAGCTGGCGGACAGCCTGCGCTCCTCCGGCTCCCGGCCCTCCGAAAACGGGGCCGCGGTTACCGGCCCCATGCGTTTGGGCTCCCGGGTGGAGCAGATGAGCAGGAAGGAAATCGCCGACCTGTGCCGGCGGGTAGAACGGGGAGAGAAAATCAGCTTCGGCTGATCCCCAAAGGAGAATGGAAGGAGAAAAAATGGAAATTACGAATCTTCAGCTGTTTGCGGACAATCCCAATGTGAATGTGACCAC
>JAXEMQ010000294.1:0-4643 GCA_034099845.1 Faecousia sp. | reverse complement strand
CAATATTTAAGAAAAGGTTAATACTTTGCCCCGCTTCTTTGCTTGACAGAAAATCAAAATACGGCTATAATAAGTTACAGAAAGTTACATTTTAGCAAAGATTTGGTTTTGTGAAACCCTGTCTTGCTGAAGTTGGGAGGTATATCCATGAAAAAAGGCGTTTACATAGCCGTCGTATCCGTTCTCGCAGTGGCGCTCCTGGGCAGCGCAATCTATCTGTTCAGCTATTTCTGGCAGGGGAAAAAATCCGAAGATGCCTATGACAAGCTGCGCAATGATGTGACGGCCTCTACGGGAGAAGCACCTACCACTACAGCGCCTGAGACTACGGTTCCCGGGGAGACCACGGAGTTTATTCCTGACCCCAATGAGACCACGCCGGAGGAAACTTTCCCCCTGAATGTGGACTATCAGGGCTTTTATGACAAAAACAAAAATGATGATTTTGTGGGCTGGCTGCGCATTGAGGGCACCAAGCTGGATTACCCGGTGATGCAGTCCTCCGTGGACAATGCCAACTACTACCTTTACCGGGACTACAATGGCGCCAACAGCAGCCGCGGCAGTATCTATGCCCGGGAGGAGTGCGACATTTTCACCCCCAGCGACAATATCACCATGTACGGCCACAATATGAAGGACGGCTCCATGTTTGCTGCCCTGAATGCCTATGTCAACAAGTCCGCATTCGACAATAACCCGCTGATCTTCTTCGATACCTTCAATCACAAGACCGGAGAGGTTGGCTACCATGTGTACAAGATCTTCGCCGTCTTCAAGACCACGGCCAACCTGGGCGAGGGCTTTACCTACCAGAAGTTTGAGAATGCGGCCAATCAGGAGGAGTTCGACAAGTTCGTCTCCACCTGCAAGAGCATGAGCTTCTACGATACCGGCGTGACCCCGCAGTATGGCGACAAGATGATCTGCCTGTCCACCTGCGAATACACCCTGGACAATGGCCGCCTGGTTGTTGCGGCAGTGCGCATCAGCTGATTTTTTCAGGGCAGCACCGCGCAATTCGTCTGCGGCAGTCAACGGATCTTTTCCACCGGCTGTGCGGTTCTGAAAGCGGGAGATACACAAAGTATTCCTCCGCGTTCGGAACCTTCCTCCGATGAAAAATCTCTCGTTGGCTGCGCTTGCCGAATTGCGTGGTGCTGCCCTATTTCCCATCGGGATAGAATAGTCCATTTCCTTTGTCATAGACTATTCACACTTCGTCTCTTTACTTTATAGCAAAAAAATGCTATAATCTCCCCCAAAGGAGTTGATTTCTTGCATCGTTTTTTGGAAGAATTGAAGGACTTTAGCAAAAAGGCCGACTGGGTGCTGCTGACGCTGTGCCTGGTCACCTCGGGCTTCGGCCTGATCGTCATGGCCAGCGCCACCAGCGCGGAGAAGTTCGGAAGCAACACAAAATATATCATCATTCAGCTGCTGGCAATCGCCTTGGGCGTTCTGATGTTTGCCATCGTGTCCTCTATCGATGCGGATACCATCTCGGAGAACAGAATGCTTCTGACGGCCTTTAACATCTTCATCCTGCTGCTGCTGATCCCCTTCGGAACGGATAACAACACGGGCAACAAGAGCTGGCTGAAATTTCCGGGCATCCCCATCGCCATCCAGCCCGCTGAGATCTGTAAGATCACCTATATTCTGATCATGGCCTCGGTCATGTCTTCCCATCAGAACGATATTTCCAAGATCCCCTCGGTCATGCACATGGTGGTGCACCTGGGCATTCTGGTGGGACTGAACATGGTTTTGTCCGGTGATGCGGGCGTGTCTCTGATCTTCGTCTTCATCTTCATCGGCATGGCCTTTGCCGGCGGCGTGAGCCTGGTGTGGTTTGCCATCGCAATAGCGGGAATTGCAGCGATCAGTCCCCTGGCCTGGAAGTTGATGGGCACCTACCAGCAGGAACGAATACGTGTCCTGGTTGACCCGGAGTTCGACAAGCAAGGCCTGGGTGCCCGATACCACAGTAAGATCAACATGATGTCCCTGACCGGCGGCGGCCTGACGGGCCAGGGCCTGTTCAACGGCAACCGTACCCAGGGCGGTATGCTTTTCGCCCAGCATACGGACTATATTTTCTCCTCCGTGGGTGAGGAGCTGGGCTTCTTTGGCTGCTGCGCCATTATGATTCTGGAGCTGCTGATCATTGCCCGCTGCATTCAGGTGGGTATGCGCAGCCCGGAATATATGCGGCGGCTTATCTGCTTCGGCGCTGCCTCTGCACTGATGTTCCAGCTGATGATCAATGTGGGCATGTGCATCGGCGTTATGCCCGTTATCGGCCTGACGCTGCCGCTGATCAGCTATGGCGGTTCCTCTGTGGTTACGATTTTTGCCATGCTGGGCCTTGTATCCGGCGCCTACGCCAGACCACAGGCCCTCAGTCACGAGCGATATATCCAACCGGTCCGGTCCTACGGCTTAAACAAATGATTTTTGCCCCAAAACGATGGTGTTTTCCAGGTTTTGGGGCATTTTTGCCCTTTGAAGAAGATGGGGCGTTTTTCCGGCAGCGGAAGAAAAATTTGGAGAAAAACAGAAAAACCGTTTGTATTTTGACAGGCCATGCGGTATAATCCAAAATATGCGGAGAAATGCAAACGGCGGGATAAAGGAGGATATTTCATTGGATGCGACCATTCGGGTAACCATGCTTGGCAAGTTTACAATCTATGGTCCGGGTCTGGTACGGCCCCGGGTCATCAGTCTGTCCGGGCGGTCCAAGCGGCTGTGGACGCTGGTGGCCTATCTGATTCTGCATCGGGACCGGGGGGTGCCTGCGGAAGAACTCATCGATCTGTTCTGGCATGATAACGAAGGCGCGAACCCCATGAGCACGCTGCAAAATAACATCAGCCGGGCAAGAAACGCTCTGGAGGAGCTGGGACTGGAAGACGGGAAACGCCTGATTTTCAATAATTCCGGCACCTATTTCTGGGCGCCATCCATGAAAACCCTTCTGGACTGTGAGGCGTTCGACACAAAAGCCCGGGAAGCCATGAGCTGCGGGGACCGGGAGCAGGCCATTGCACTGGCCCAGGAGGCGGCAAAGCTCTATACCGGGGACTTCCTGCCGGAAAACAGCGGGGAGGGCTGGTGTATGGGCGTGGGTCCAACCTACCGCAGCCAATACATGACTCTCTGCCGTACGGCCGCGGAGTGGCTGATGGAGGAGAAGCGTTATGAAGAAGCTGCCCGGATCTGCGACAGCGTCATTGCGCTGGAACCGGTGGCGGAGGACTTCAGTGTTCTGTATATGCGGGCCCTGACCCGGGGCGGGAAGCCGGAACTGGCGCTTTCCCATTACGAGAAGATCCGGTCCTACTTCCGGGAGGCTTTCGGGGCCTCGCCCACTGCCCGGCTGGAAGCGGAGCGGCTGGAGGCTCAGAAGAGCCAGACCGGCGGAGTGGAACCGGGACAGGTTGTGCGTTTTCTGAAAACCGAAAGTCATCAGGAGGGTGCCTTCCAGTGTGACAACAATGTGTTCCGGGAAATTGTGAACCGGCATCTGCGGGATATGCGCCGCAGCGGGATCCCCGCCCAGATTCTGGTGATTCAGCTTTCCGGCGAGGGGCTCTCTCAGGAAAAGCTGTCGGTGAATATGCGCCGGATGGACAGTGTATTGCAGCACTCTCTTCGGGCGGGAGATCCCTTTACCCGCAAGGGGATGGAGCTGTTTCTGGCCCTGCTGCCCGGCGCTTCCGGTGACAACGGAAAAACGGTGGCAGACCGGATCATGGAGAAATATCAAACGGACTACCCAAAGGGCGGTGCCCGTTTCGACATTCAGATTCTGGACCTGGGCCATATGGGCCAGGAATGGGACGGCTGAGAACGGGAGGATAGAACCTTGAAAGAATGCAGACAGACGCCTTCCAATGGGGCGCTCTTTCATATTTATCTGAAGAAGCAGGGCGGCGAAGCCTGGAGCGGATCCGTTACCGGGAAAGGAATCCCGGAACCGGTTTCCTTTTCCAGCCTGTCCGGAATGGTTCTGGTGCTGGAGGAACTGATGGACCTTTACGAAACGCTTCCGGATACGCAGCCGGGCTGCCGGGCGGAAACGCCGGATGTGGAACTGGAGATCCTTTTCCGCCAGAATTACAGCTGGCAGGGGCGGTTCCGCCGTCCGGGGGATCCGGGCGTCACCACCTTCCACAGTGTGCTGGAGCTGCTGATTCTTCTGGAAACCGCTTTGGAACAGTGAATACCGCCGGACTGCTTCCCCAAAGGGGGGAGCAGTCTTTTTTTGCCTTTTTGCTGTACTTTCCGGGAAGAATATGATATACTTTATTCTGTATGAGTATCCATTCCCGGCGGTATATCTGCCGCTGTTGTTCAGAAAGTAGAGGTTATCCTATGTCAAAAGTAGCGCTGATTACCGGCATTACCGGTCAGGACGGTTCTTACCTTGCGGAGTTTCTTCTGGAAAAGGGCTATGCGGTTCACGGCATTACCCGCCGGGCATCCATCTCCAATACCGCGAGAATCGACCATCTCATGGGCAGAATCAAGCTCCACGACGGTGATCTGACGGATTCTTCCAGCCTGATTCGCATCATTGGCCTGGTGCAGCCCGATGAGATTTACAACCTGGCGGCCCAGAGCCATGTGCAGGT
>JAXEMQ010000293.1:0-2898 GCA_034099845.1 Faecousia sp. | reverse complement strand
CCGGGCCATGGAGCGGGGGGACGTGGCGCTGGAAGAATCCCTCAAGCTGTTTCAGGAGGGCACAGAGCTTGTGCGCAGCTGCGGAAAGCAGCTGGAGGAGGCCCGTATGCAGGTGACAAAGATTACCGCCGGTGCCGACGGCACCCCCGGAGAGGAGCCCTTCCGTGATGAAATTTGAAGAACAGGCCCTTGCCTATCGGAAGATCATTGAAGCTTACCTGACTTCCGTCTACGCTTCCTGCGGGGAAGAACCCCAGAAGCCCATTTTTGAAGCTGCCAATTACAGCCTCCTTGCCGGAGGAAAGCGGTTGCGGCCCATGCTGGCGCTGGAGTTCTGCCGGATGTGCGGAAGAGCTCCGGAGGAGGCGCTGCCCTTTGCCGCGGCGGTAGAGATGATCCACACCTACAGTCTGATTCACGATGACCTGCCCTGCATGGACAACGACGATTACCGCCGTGGCAGGCTCACCAATCACAAGGTGTTCGGAGAAGCCATGGCCGTTCTGGCAGGCGACGCTCTGCTGACGGATGCCTTTGCCGTTGCTCTCCGGGCAAAGCTCCCGGAGCCCGAAAGCATCAGGGAGGCCATCACCGTTTTAAGTGAGTGCGCCGGATCCCTGGGGATGATCGGCGGTCAGGTTCTGGATATTATGAGCGTCCAGCGGGCCTGCACCGAGCAGGAGGTTCTGGACATTCAGTCCCGGAAAACCGGCCGGCTCATCGTTGCTCCCTGCGTGCTGGGCGTCATCGCCGGAAACGGCACCGAAGCCCAGAAGAAAGGGGCGGCAGAATTCGCGGCGCTGCTGGGTCTGGCCTTCCAGATTCGGGACGATGTTCTGGACGTGATCGGCGATGCCGGTGAGCTTGGAAAGGCCACCGGCGTGGATGGGGATAAGAATACGTTTGTCAGGCTCTACGGTCTGGAAAGATGCGAGCAGATGGTAACGGATTACACTGCCCGGGCCATCGACTGCCTGAAGGTGTTTCCGGACGCGGCCTTTTTGACCGATCTGGCCCGGAGCCTGACACAGCGGAAAAACTGAGGATTGGGACTGCCGCCATGTTCCGCGGCAGCCCTATTTTATTGGTTATTCCCAAAATCTTTTGATATAACGCTGGACATTTGTATGCTGTATATGATATAATCCAAACGGAATCGTTTGCGTTTTGCATACGAAAAACAAAAGAATAAGAAGGTGGTATTTGGTGGATTATACCAAGTATGTGTTAAAGAGCAAGGAAGAGCTGGAAGGCTTGCTCGCAGGGAAGGATCACTTCTTTGTGGTGGCCTGCAACAAGTGCTTCAAAGAGTTCAACACCACGGAAGAGCCGGAGGCAGGGGCGTTCGCTGCCTGCGCCGAAGCCCAGGGAAAACACATCACCGGAACTGCCAAGGTGGATTTCCTCTGCAATAAGGTACAGACGGAAAAGAAGCTGGCGGGAATCGTGCCCGAGGGCACGGAGAATGTGGTCGTCATCTCCTGCGGTCTCGGTGTGCAGACCGTGGCGGATCTGGAGTCCCTGCCAGTCTTTACGGCAACCAATTCCCTGAATTACATCGGACACCACGGCATGGCCCTGACGAAGAAGACCTGCGGCGCCTGCGCCCAGTGCTATCTCAATGTCACCGGCGGCATCTGCCCCATTGTGGACTGCACCAAGAGCCTGGTAAACGGCCAGTGCGGCGGCGCCAAGGACGGCAAGTGTGAAATCGATCCCAAGAAGGACTGCGCCTGGGAGAAGATCTACCAGCGCCTGGAAAAGCAGGGCAGAACCCAGGAGTTCCTGGATCAGCCCGTTCAGCTGCGTGATTACTCCGCGGTCAATGTGGACGCCATCAAGGCCTATGTGGCCGAAGCCCGTGCAAAGCGGTACGAGGGCTTCTACGGCGGTGTCCATCCCACCGAAAACAAGGAATACACCGAGCATCTGGCTCTGCAGAAGTTCCCGGAGCCCGATACCGTCATCATTCCCCTGGCAATGCACATCGGCGCCCCTGCCAATCCCGTGGTTCAGGCCGGCGATAAGGTGAAGGTGGGCCAGCTGCTGGGTGAGCAGGCGGGCTTTATCAGCGCCCCTGTACATAGCAGCGTCAGCGGCACCGTGCTTGCCGTAGAGCCCCATACCCATCCCAACAAGGGCCCCGGCGTGATGAGCGTTGTCATCAAGAATGACGGCAAGAATACCCTCCACGAGTCTGTTGTGCCGGGTAAGCCCCTGGAAGAGCTCACCGCCGACGAGATTGTGGAAATCGTCAAGGAGAAGGGCATCGTCGGCATGGGCGGCGCTACCTTCCCCACCTATGTTAAGCTGAAGCCCGGCAAGCCCATTGACGCCGTGCTCATCAACGGCTCCGAGTGTGAGCCCTATCTGACCGCCGACCACCGGGTCATGCTGGAGTATGCCGATGACATTGTCTACGGTCTGCGGGCCATGATGAAGGCGGTCAGCGCTCCCGAAGGCGTCATCCTCATTGAGGACAACAAGCCCGATGCCATCGCCCTGATGGAGGAAAAGGTTGCCCCCTACGACAACATCCGCGTCTGCGCCGCCAAGACCCAGTATCCCGAGGGCGCTGAAAAAATGCTCATCAAGAAGGTCATGGGCCGTGCGGTTCCCAGCGGCAAGCTGCCTGCGGACGTAGGCTGCGTGGTCAGCAACACCTCCACCGCCAAGGCGATCTCCGACGCCATCCAGAAGGGTATGCCCTTGGTAGAGCGTGTGGTTTCCGTTACCGGTGAATTCATCCGGAATCCCGGCAACTACATGGTAAAACTGGGCACCAATGTTCAGGAGATCATCGATCACTGCGGCGGCATCACCGGTGACGATGTGGTGCTCAAAATGGGCGGCCCCATGATGGGCGCTCCCATCAAGGACACCAATGTGCCCATCATC
>JAXEMQ010000268.1:0-5813 GCA_034099845.1 Faecousia sp. | reverse complement strand
TCGTGGCCCAGCATGGTGCCGGTGTACTCCCTGACGGTGTAGCCGCAGTCATCGTAGAAATCGCACTTGTACTCCTTGTAGGCAGGCTCCGTACAGGTAGCGGCCTTCTCCTTGACCAGCTTCAGCGTCGAAGCAACATCGCCAACGGTTCCGTGGGTGTGGTTGCAGCGCAGCTTGACGGAAGTCGCCACGCCGTCTGTGGTAACACTGATCGTGTTGTTACTAGGGTCCACGGAGTCTGCCATGGAAACCACCGGCAGCGCCATGAGCATGGCGATCACCAGAAGTCCCGACATGATTCGTACAAAACTTCTTTTCATTGTTTGTTTCCTCCAATCCAATATTTTCCATTTATATCCATTTATTCCAATAGATTATCCATTCATGCGGATGTAATCCATGCAAACCCAGCCCTGGCCGGTTTCGCCCCACCAGGCTCCGCTTTCCTGGGTCGTTCGCAGGATTTCCACCTTTGTGCCCGGGGCCAGACGGCCCACCAGGCTGTTGCCGATGCCCGCCGCGGAGCGGACATTGAGGCTCGTCTTGCTGATCACCGTACCGGTGCCGGTCCGGCTGTCTTCGGCACTGCCGCCGTCGGAAGCCGTACCGCTTTCCAGGGTGACATAACTCATACAGACCCACTGGTCAACCCCGATGCGGCCCCATTTGGTGCCGTTCTCGGTTCTGTATTCACAGATCCGGATCTCCGTCCCCCGGTTGAGGAACCGGACTCTCGGGTAATTGGTACCCGGGCCGGATCGGACATTCAGCTGGGCCGCCCCGGTTACCTTCGCCGGGTCCCCCTCCTGGGTGCTGCCGGTATCGGAACCGCTGTTTGACTCCTCCTTGGCCTCCTCCTCGGAAACCAGGGTGATGTAGTCCATGCAGACCCACCGGTCATTGGCGATGCGGCCCCATCTGGTGCCCGCCCCGGTAGTCTGCTCGAAAATGGTCACCATCGCACCGGCTCCGAAGGAACCCACCCTTTGATAGTTGGTTCCCGGTCCGGAACGGACATTGAGATTTACCACGTTTACCTTGCCGGTAACCGTTTTCTGAATCGTGGCGCTTTCGGTGCCGCCGGAGGCGCTTTCCCCGCCGGAGGCGCCCAGCCGCACATAGGCCAGACAGATCCACTGGTTGGTGCCGATGCGGCCCCAGTTCAGGCTGCCGGAGGTTTTCTGCTCGTAAACCGTTACCTTCTGCCCGCTGGTCACCCGACAGACAATGCCGTACTGGGTGCCGGGTCCGGAACGGACGTTTACATTGTATGCCGTGACGGTTCCGTCCTGGCCGCCGGAATCTTCGGAAGAACCGGAAGCAGCCTCATTCTTGTCGGAATTGCCGGTCTTGTCCGGCTCCACATAGTCCATGCTGATCCAGCCGCCCCGGATGCGCCCCCACTTGACGGTGCCCACCGTGGAGGTTTCGAAAATCTCCACCTTTGTTCCGTTCACGGCCCTGGAAACAACGGGGCTTCCCGTGCCCGGGCCCTGGCGGACATTCACATAGGTGGAACAGCGGACCGTTCCGGTGAAGAGCGCCTGGGTATTGCCGTCACCGGTGCCTTCCTGCTCCGGCGCTTCGGAGGAAGTCTCCTCGGAAAGGTAGTGGGCGTACAGCCGTTTTCCCGCCGTGGCGCTGCCCAGCTCCGTTACCTGGGTGCCTCCCTCCTGCTGGGTGAACCACCCCGCGAAGGTATAGCCGGTGCGGGTCGGGTCCTTTACCAGGATGGGGGTCTGGCCGTTTAACCGGTAGCCCTGCATCTTGTCTTCCCCGGAAGAACCGGGTGTGCCGCCGTTGGCATCAAAAATGCTGTATGTATAGGTATCGCTCTTTTGCAGATACACCCCGTTGAGGTACATATCCGCCTCCGCCATCCGGCGCTTCAGCAGCCCCGGGTCCGGCGCGCTGCCGTTGTTGGCCCACAGGCTGATGGCAAAGAGAAATTCATTTTCGGACGCGCCCTTTACCACCGCATCCCGGAACCGGCCGTTCTGGTTCATCCAGACCTCGCCGCAATTGTAGGAAAAACAGGTCAGCGCGTCAAACTGATTCTGTGTAAGCTTCAGGCTGTACTTGTCCGCGAACCGGTTTACCGTGGCCTCCAGGCTGTGCAGATGGGCCCGCAGCGCCTGTTCGGCCTCTGTTTCCGTTACGGTGTCACCGGGCTTTGCCGAGGTGCCGTAACCGATGCTCCACACCCCGCCGCTGAGGTAAGCCTCGGAGCGGAAGCCCTCGTACTCTTTGATACAGTTGATGAGATCATCGCTGGACACCATCTGAGATGCCGCGAGGACCGGAACCGCTGTGGTTGGAAGCATCACCAAAACCATGGCCAGTGCCAGAAGCGCACAGAGAACCCGGTTTCTCATGGGATACTCCCCCCTTTGTCTCTAGCGTATTGGTATTATAACAGAGTCGATTACAAATTGCAACCCCTAATTTCAAAAATATTACACTTTTGTTACTCTTTTGTTCCTTTGATTCTTAATTCTTTCTTTGTATACCGGGTTCGTCCCCCAATAATGACCGAAGAAAAATTTTTTATTCCATTTTTGACATATTTTTGTAACCGGATGTGTTTTCTTGACTTTTCCCCCTGGGGTTGCTATACTCCAGATAAAGCAGCTGATTGCTGTCTTCAGTAACCCATTGGGAGAAGAATGATGAAAAAAGCATTGATCGGTATGAGCGGCGGCGTTGACAGCTCCGTTGCGGCCTTCCTTACCCAGCAGGCGGGCTTTGACTGCATCGGCGCCACCATGCGGCTGTTCGGCAACGACGTTCTGGGCGAGGAGCAGGAAAGCACCTGCTGCTCCCTGGATGACGTGGAGGATGCCAGAAGCGTGGCCCGGCGCATGGGCATTGCGCACTATACCTTTAATTTCCAGGATGACTTCCGCCGCTGCGTCATGGAAAAATTTGTTAGAAGCTATGAAATGGGCTTTACCCCCAGCCCCTGCATCGACTGCAACCGCTTCCTGAAATTCGGAAGCCTGCTGCGCAGAGCCCGGGAGCTGGGCTGCAGCCATGTGGTCACCGGCCACTACGCCCAGATCCGGGTGGATCCGGAAACCGGCAGATTCCTATTGTATCAGGCAAAGGACCCGGCCAAGGATCAGACCTATTTTCTCTACCCCCTGACCCAGGAAATGCTTGCCCACACCCTGTTTCCCCTGGGCGCCCTTACAAAAGCGGAGGTCCGGGCCATTGCCGCCGAACACGGCTTTGTAACGGCGAAAAAGCGGGACAGCCAGGACATCTGTTTTGTTCCCGACGGGGACTACTGCGCCTTTATGGAACGATTCACCGGGAAGCGGTATGCCCCGGGAGACTATCTTGATCCCCAGGGCCAGGTGGTGGGCCGCCATCAGGGCGCCGTCCGCTACACCATCGGCCAGCGCAAGGGGCTGGGACTGGCTATGGGCAGCCCCGTGTATGTGTGCGCCAAGGATATGGCCGCCAATACGGTTACCGTGGGCCCCGACAGCGCCCTCTATTCCGGCGCCCTCCGGGCCAATGACTGGAACTGGTTCCCCTTCCCGGAGCTCACCGCCCCCCTGGCCGTCACCGCCAGAATCCGCCACAGCCAGAAGTCCTACCCTGCCGTGGTGTATCCGGAGGCAGAGGGTTCTGCCCGGGTGGAATTCGATGCCCCCGTCCGGGCCGTTACCCCCGGGCAGGCCGTGGTGCTCTACCAGGGGGATCTGGTTGTGGGCGGCGGCACCATCACGGAAGCCATCCGGTGACGGGGAACGTGAATTGGCAATTGACAATTCACAATTGACAGTTGACAATTGAAGAATCCCCTCCGGGGATGATTTTTATATCGTATGAAACGGAACGTTTTTTGTGTGTGCTCAAGACTTCCTGACCAATGAATTTCAATCATCCCGATGGGATACCATAATTGTCAATTGTCAACACTACGACCTCCGTCTTTTCGTTTCCACGGCACCCTCTCAGTCAGCTTCGCTGACAGCTCCCCCAAGGGGGAGCCAAGTCCTGTCCAAACACGCGGCCGGTGAGAACCACAGGTTCCCACCGGCCGGTTTTTATTTCTTTCTTCTCTTTTCCAGCTCCGGCCTGTAGGCCAGGTAACTGAAGAGCGCGAAGGTGCCGCCGCAGAGCAGCGTCAGGATGCTGCCGAATTCGAAGGCCCTGTTCCTGTATTTCAGCACAATGCTGTGCTCCCCCTGGGTAAGGGGTGCGGAAATCATGCAGTCCCCCACCAGGGTGGGCTCCGTCTCCTGTCCGTCCACATAGAGGTGCCAGTTGCCGTTCTGGGGAACGGAGGTGTAGAGCAGCCCATCCCGGTCGCAGCGGATGCTGCCTTCCACCCGGGTCTGGGAGAAGGCGGTCAGCCGCAGGGTGGAGGCGTTCAGAATGCTGTAGCCCCAGCGGAACAGCTCCTCGTCCATCAGGGCGGCGGTCACCGTCATGGAGCCGGTCTCGTCCTTTTTGCAGAGCACCCGCACCTCCACCGCGTCTCCCGGATTCAGGTCCCCCACCGCCAGCATCTGGGGCAGGCTGATGGTTTCCCGGTACACGTCCACTCCGTTCACCGCCACCACAAAATCATTCCGCTTGGGAAGATCCAGGTGCACGCAGGCAAAGCCCGACCGGTCCGCGGTAAAGAAATAGGATACATAGGCCCCTGTTTCGCATTCGCCGTAGGACACCCTGCCCTGGACCTGGCTCTCCTCCACCTGGGTGCCGTTGCCCAGCACCGTCATGCCGGAGCCCACAATGGGCGTCCACACATTGGCATCCAGCCCGGTGGCCGCGGAGAACAGGGCGTTCTGGAAGAAAAAGGCATTGTCTCCCCCGGAGAAATCCACCTCCGCCAGCTTTTCCTCCGCCAGGAAGCCCAGGGGCAGGTACGCGGTATTTTCCAGCAGATACACCTTTTCATAGTGGTGCACCTCGGAGAACACGGAGCCGGTTCTGTCCCGTCCATCCCGCTCCATCATATACTTGAGATCCAGAAACAGGTTGGCAACCGGGGAGCTTTCCTCAAAGCAATAGCGGTTGTAGGTATTCTTCGCGCCGTAGCCCAGCGCCTTCATAAACTCCGTCACCCGGACGTTTGCCGAGCTGGTAAAGGCAGAAATGCCGTTGTAGCCGTTCAGCGCGTCGTCGTTCAGGGTCTGGGAATGGGTGGTTTCCACCCGGTAGAAGAGCTCCTTTTCCCGCTCCCTGAGATAGCGGAACATGGAGGCCGCGGCCTCCTTGCCCTTGGGATAGTCCCGGACGCTGGTGCCCGGGAAGTAGAGGCCGAAGGCCAGAAGATTTGCCGTCAGCTCGATGACCACCACCGCCAGCACCGCCCGGCGGGAGCGGATCCTGCAGCGGCTCCGGCGGAAGCGGAGGTCCGCAAGCGCCTCCGGTGTGGGATCCTCCGGCACCGGAATGTGCAGGGCCCCATAGAGCAGCGCCCCGGTAAAGGCAATCAAAAAGCCCAGGTTATACAATATATATACGGGGATTTCCAGAGTCCCGTCCAGGAAGTCCACCCCCTGGGTGGTCAAAAGGTCCCCGGAGCAGCAGAGCACTCCCGCCGTCAGCAGCGCCGCCGCCAGAATATGAGCCGCCCGGAACCGCCGCCGCAGAAGCCAGCCCCGGTAGGCCATATACAGGAGCACAAAGCTGAACAGGAAGCTGAACCGGTAGGGAATCATATTGGGGAAATGGAAGCCATGCCAGATATAGTCCAGCTGTCTCACGATGAAGCTGAGGCTAAAGAACACCAGCAGGGTTACGGCGCAGATCTTATCCCGGAGCTTCACCTGCCGGGCAAGCAGGTACAG
>JAXEMQ010000252.1:0-2331 GCA_034099845.1 Faecousia sp. | reverse complement strand
GGCGCCTGCCGCGCCCGCCGGTCTGTACACCCCCGGCACCTACACCGCCAGTGCCGACGGCATTGGCAAGGTCACCGTTACCGCCACCTTTGATGCCAACGCCATCACCGCCATCGACCTGGATGTGTCCAACGAGACCGAGGCCATCGGCGGCAAGGCCAAGGACGAACTGGTCAAGCAGATGATGGCCGCCCAGGGCGGCGACATCGACGGCGTATCCGGCGCCACCATCACCGCCGACGCTGCTCAGTCCGCGCTGAAGAAGTGCATTGCCCAGGCCAAGGGCGAGGCTGCTGCCGACGCGGGCGCGTCCGCCGTGGTCCCCACCAACGGCTCCTTTGTGGCCACCGACATCCTGCCTGAGGATGTGGCCAACTCTGCCGTGGTTCTGGGCGAGATCAAGGATTTCGCCAAGGAAATCACCGTGGACATTGTGGTTGCCGGTGCCGGCGCCGCCGGTGTGGAAGCCGCGGTCTACGCCGTGGAAAACGGCGCCACCGTAGCCGTTCTGCAGAAGGAAGCCTTCGCTGATTCCCAGGGCAACTGCGCTTCCGCCATTGTCAAGGGCGGCTCCGACGCCATGGGCCTGAACAGCTGGAAGAATATGTGCATCGCCACCAACGCCTGGAGAAGCGACCCCCGGCTGATCGATGCCTACATTGACAACTCCGAGGCGGCTCTGCGCTTCCTGTGCGAGAAGGGCGGCGTCACCGGCGAGCTGGGCTCCACCAACGAGAAGACCGGCGTATCCGTTTATCAGTCCTCCGATGCCGTGTTCACCGGTGTGATGCATGACGGCACCCAGAGCTATGACTTCGGCGAGGGCAAGTGCCAGATCTTCGCCCCTTGGTTTGGCCCCAAGCCCAACAACTTCGGCACCCTGGTGTCCGGAATCCTCTCCGACGCGCAGGAGAACTACGGCAGCAAGATTGACGTCCACTTCTCCACTCCTGTTGTGCAGCTGCTGCAGAACGACAAGGGCGATGTGGTAGGCTGCGTGGGTAAGGACAAGGATGGCAACTACATCAAGTTCAACGCCAAGGCGGTCATTCTGGCCACCGGCGCCTACGAGAACAACCCCACCATGGTCCGCCGCTTCTGCCCTGATGCGGAGCCCTTCGACAAGAAGGTCTACCACCGTACCGGCGACGGCAACATCCTGGCCATCGCTGCCGGCGGTGTGATGGAGCCCGTGGCCCACTCCACCGTTATGCACGACTTTGACGCCGGCCTCATGTGGGACAACCCCTACCTGTTCCTGAACATGGACGGCAAGCGGTTCACCAACGAGTCCGTGGAAATGGCCTACATCTCCAAGCAGCTGCGCTGGCAGCCTGGCTTCAAGGGAGAGAACATGGACGCGGAGCACGCCGAAACCGGCTCCAAGGGCTGGTACTGCCAGATCTATGACAACGACTATATGGACTACAAGGATATGCCCATGCTGGTTCCTCCCGTAGCCATGAAGAAGTACATGAAGGAAGGCCCCGCCGAGGATCATGTGGGCGTGTTCCCCCACCTCATCGACACCTTCTCCGCCGATACTCTGGAAGAGCTGGTGGAAAAGCTGGGCCTGCCCAAGGATGAGGCACTGAAGAGCATCGAGCGCTACAACGAGCTGTGCGATAAGGGCGCCGATGATGACTTCGGCAAGAACGCCAAGTACCTGAACAAGATCCAGACCGCTCCCTTCTGGGGCATCCGCCGTCATATCCGCTGCTCCTCCATCACCGCCGGTGTGCTCACCGATGCCAACTCCATGGTGGTCCGTGAGGACGGCACCCCCGTTCAGGGTCTGTACGCCGTTGGCAATCTGGGCGGCCAGTTCTTCGGCGGCTGCGATTACCCCTTCTTCTCCCCCGGCCTGTCCCTGGGCCACGCCGTGACCTTCGGCTACATTGCCGCCAAGCACGCTGTGGAGAATCTGTAAGAGCCCATAAAAAGCCCTCCGGCCGGAGGGCTTTTTGTAAAAAACATCCCCCCAGGGGGCTTCCGCCCCAAAGTGGGGTATGGTAAGATACAAATACCTTCTGTATATTCTTTCCTGCTCCGAAAACCGCCGCGCGCTTGGGGAAGCTGCGCGGCGGTTTTATGGGAAGCAGCAAAAACAAATCCGACCTTCCCTCAGGAAAAAGCGCGTCTTCTACGGGACTGAAATTTTTGCGAAAATGCTAAGGCAACACCGCACAATGGGAGCTGCGGGCTTCGGCGGATCTTTTGCCCCCAATCGTGCAGCATGAAAAATGGGAAATACATCCAGTATTCCCGCATTTTCCATACTTTCGCTCGGGTCAAAACACTGGCCGAATCTCCTTGCCCCATTATGCGGTG
>JAXEMQ010000246.1:0-3639 GCA_034099845.1 Faecousia sp. | reverse complement strand
GGAGGGGGCGAAGTCCGTATACTTGTAGCCAAACAGCTCGTCGGAGATTTCGCCGGTGAGGAGCACCCGCAGATCCGTATGCTCATGGATGTATTTGCACACCAGATACATACCGATGGAGGCCCGGATGGTGGTAATATCGAAGGTGCCCAGCAGCTCCACCACATGGGGCAGGGCTTCCAGCACATCGTCCTTGGTGATGATCACCTCCGTGTGGTCGGAGCCGATGTAGTCCGCCACCTGGCGGGCGTACTTCAGGTCGATGGCGTCCAGGTCCATGCCGATGGAGAAGGTCTTGATGGGCTTCTTGGACAGCCGGGCCGCCACGGCGCAGACCAGACTGGAATCCAGGCCGCCGGAGAGCAGGAAGCCCACGGGGGCGTCCGCGTCCAGCCGCTTTTCGATGCCCGCCACCAGCTTGTCGTGAATGTGGCCGCAGGCGGTTTCCAGATCGTCGGAGCTCACCCTTTGGACGGCTGCCGGATCCCGGTAGCAGACGAACCTGCCGTCCTTATAGTAGTGTCCGGGAGGGAAGGGCAGAATCCTTTCGCACAGGCCCACCAGGTTCTTTGCCTCGCTGGCGAACAAAATGGCGCCGTCGGAATCGTAGCCGTAGTACAGCGGGCGGATGCCGATGGGATCCCGGGCGGCAATCAGCTCCTTGCCGTCATAGAGGATCATGGCGAATTCCGCGTCCAGCTCCCGGAACATCTCCACCCCCTTCTGCTCATACAGGGGCAGCAGAATCTCGCAGTCGGAATCGCTCCGGAAGGTATAGCCCTTGGCCATCAGTGCTTCCTTGATGGGCCGGAAGCCGTAGATTTCGCCGTTGCACACCACGGCTCCATCCCCCCGGACAAAGGGCTGCATGCCTGCCTCCGTCAGACCCATAATGGACAGCCGGTGAAAGCCCAGAAAGCCCTCGTTTTCACCCAGGGGCAGCATTTTGGTCATATCCGGGCCCCGGGATACCGTTCGGTCGAACCAGGGGCGGACGGATTCCGCCGTATATTGTTTTCCTATATATCCGATAATGGAACACATGGTGTTTTCCTCCTTTTTCTATGACAAAACCGGATTTTTTACGAAATCCGGTTTTGTAAAAGCGCTATTCTTCCTTCCTTGGAAGCGGGGTTTTCAGGCGAATCACCGGAACCCTTCCGGGACCCTTTTACGCAAAGGGAGCGGATGCGGGGAAACTGCCGGGTTTCCCGGGCCCCTGAGGGAACCGATGGTTAACGGACGCCGAACAGGATCTCGCCGTAGCTGGGATAGGGCCACACATCGGCGGGGCTCACGGTCTCCATGGTATCCACCACGATCCGCAGATCCCGCATATCGTCCAGAATGGTGGTCTTGAACACATCGGCCAGAGCCTCCGCGTCGGGGGCGCTCTTGCTGTCCAGCAGATCCTGTTCCAGCTTTCCCGCTGCCCGGTAGGCGCTTGCCAGCAGGGCGCTGAGCTTGCGGCTCAGCTCTTCCTCGTAGTCCGCGGCAAGGCCCAGGGCCTTCTTGGCCTGCAGCCGCTCCGTAAGGGCGGCGGTGTAGCCGGATACGGCGGGAAGCACATCTCTCCAGGTCATGTCCAGCATGGTCTGGGCTTCGATGTTGATGATCTTGGAGTAGTTCTCCAGCTTGACCTCATGCCGCGCGGTGAGCTCGGCTTCGGAATAAACCCTGTGGGATACAAACAGGTCCACGTTCTTCTTGTCCAGCATATGGGCCAGAGCATCGGGGGTGGACTTCAGGTTCAGAAGGCCCCGTCTTTCCGCTTCCTCCACCCAGGAGGCATCGTAGCCGTCGCCGTTGAAGATGATGCGCTTGTGATCCCGGATGGTCCCCCGGATCAGGTCGTGCATGGCGCCTTCAAAGTCCTCCGCCCCCTCCAGAAGATCGGCAAACTGCCTCAGCTCTTCCGCCACGATGGTGTTGAGCACGGTGTTGGTGCAGGAGATGGACTCGGCGGAGCCCAGCATCCGGAACTCAAACTTGTTGCCGGTAAAGGCGAAGGGGCTGGTCCGGTTCCGGTCGGTGGCGTCTCTCTGGAACTTGGGCAGGGTGTGCACGCCGATGCGCAGCACTTCCTTCTCCTTGCCGTCGTAGGGAGCTTCCTTCTCAATGGCCTCCAGAATTTCGCTCAGATCGGAGCCCAGGAACATGGACACGATGGCGGGAGGCGCCTCGTTGGCGCCCAGCCGGTGATCGTTGCCAGCGGAGGCCACGGAAATCCGCAGCAGATCCTGGTATTCATCCACAGCCTTGATCACCGCACACAGGAACAGCAGGAACTGGGCGTTTTCATAGGGGGTCTCGCCGGGCTCCAGAAGGTTTACCCCGGTGTCGGTGGAAATGGACCAGTTGTTATGCTTGCCGCTGCCGTTGACGCCGTCGAAGGGCTTCTCATGGAGCAGGCACACCAGACCGTGGCGCTGGGCCACCTTGCGCATGAGCTCCATGGTCAGCTGGTTGTGGTCGGCGGCGATGTTGGTGGTGGTAAAGATGGGGGCCATCTCGTGCTGGGCAGGAGCCACCTCGTTGTGCTCGGTCTTGGCCAGAACCCCCAGCTTCCACAGCTCCTCGTTCAGGTCCTTCATAAAGGCGGCAATCCGGGGCTTGATGGCGCCGAAGTAATGATCATCCAGCTCCTGACCCTTGGGGGCCTTGGCGCCGAACAGGGTCCGGCCGGTGTAGATCAGGTCCTTGCGCCTGTCGAACATGGCCTTGTCAACCAGGAAATACTCCTGCTCGGGGCCAACGGTTGTCTTGACGGAGGTCACATCGGCGTTTCCGAAGAGCTTCAGCACCCGCAGGGCCTGACGGTTGATGGCCTCCATGGACCGCAGCAGCGCCGTCTTCTGGTCCAGGGCCTCGCCGCCGTAGGAGCAGAACACCGTGGGAATGCACAGCACACCATCTTTAATGAATGCGTAGGAGGTGGCATCCCAGGCGGTGTAGCCCCGGGCCTCAAAGGTGGCCCGCAGGCCGCCGGAGGGGAAGCTGGAAGCATCGGGCTCGCCCTGAATCAGCTCCTTGCCGGAGAACTCCATAATCACCTTGCCGCCAGCCTTGGGGGAGATGAAGGAGTCGTGCTTCTCGGCGGTAACGCCGGTCATGGGCTGGAACCAGTGGGTATAGTGGGTAACACCCTTCTCAATGGCCCAATCCTTCATGGCGTTGGCCACCACGGTTGCCACACTCATATCCAGGTGCTTGCCCAGCTTGATGGTTCTCTGCAGGGCCTTATAGGTTTCTTTGGGAAGCCGCGCCTCCATTGTGGCATCGTCGAATACCATAGAAGAGAAGATGTCGGTTACCATAAAAAATTCCCCTTTCAGATGAAAATGAAAAAAGCGGCAAAGATCCCGTCAGAATTTCTCTGAACGACATCTTTGTCGCTTTCGCTCGCTGTTTGCTTTACCGCACTATAACACCGCAATTGCAATTTGTCAAAGGGTAAATTGCATTTTTGGTGATGTACCTAATTCCGGAGCAGCCGGAGCTTTCCAAATCGTCATTTTCCACAGGAACCGTTTTTCAACCTGGGCATTGTCCAAAAACAGGAGAAAAATAACGAAAAACCCATTGACACCCGGGTTTATTCCGAGTATAATCTCTCCCAGTGAACAAGGATGTTTGCTG
>JAXEMQ010000229.1:0-5573 GCA_034099845.1 Faecousia sp. | reverse complement strand
TGTTCTGCCAAGAGCATGGCTGGGTAGCTACGTATGGACGAGATAAACGCTGAAGGCATCTAAGCGTGAAACTCCCCCTGAGATAAGATCTCCACTGAGGCTCGACGTAGACTATGTCGTAGATAGGTCAGAGGTGGAAGTACAGCAATGTATGGAGCTGACTGATACTAATAAGCCGAAAGCTTGACCAAAGCGCAGGCTCAGTGAAGGCTTTCAGAAGGATTGCAAAAGAACACAGTGTTCAGTTTTCAAGGTATATGGAAAAGAGAAGGAATTCTCAAGAAAAGATATGCGCCTTTAGCTCAGTTGGTAGAGCAACTGACTCTTAATCAGTGGGTCCCGGGTTCGAGTCCCTGAAGGCGCACCATAGTTGGTATTGATTGCAGCGAGGGTCCACCTGTTCCCATCCCGAACACAGAAGTTAAGCTCGTTTGCGCCGACAATACTTGGCGGGTGACTGCCCGGGAAGATAGGTAATGCCAACATTTGATTGCTCTGCCTGCAACAGTCCGCTGGACTGTTGCAACGGCAGGACAATACCTGGCCTACCCGGAAAGGTAGGTATTTTCAAAACAAATATTCCCCCTTAGCTCAGTCGGTAGAGCGACGGACTGTTAATCCGTGTGTCGTTGGTTCGAGTCCAACAGGGGGAGCCAAAGGAAAGCGACATGCCTGTGCATGTCGTTTTTCTTGATATCTGTTGGACTCGAAAGCCGGCTCTTAGCAACAGTCCGGTGGACTGTTGCAACCGGCGTGGCTTTTCCGCAGAAAAGCGAGTCCAACAGGGGGAGCCAAAAATCCCGAATGCAACAGCATCCGGGATTTTTACATATTCACTCTTCACTATTACTTCATTTGCGCATTCGGTTTTTTGGGGAAGTAATAGGTGACAGTGAATAGTGGATAGTATGGGAAAGGTGCAGATTCTATGGGCTGCCCGTTACAGGAAAAATCAAAGGCATTTGTCTTGGTAATTGATTGGTGGGAAAGAATATGAACTATTATATCTCGAAGGATTCAACAAAAATTCCGGTTTCTCAGCTGGCGGAACTGCTGCACAAAACCTATTGGGCAGAAAACCGTCCGGTTGAAGCGATGGAGCAGTCCATCCGGAATTCGTTGTGCTATGGTGCCTATGACCCTGAAGACGGTAAGCTGATCGGCTTTGCCAGAGTCATCACCGATTACGCCACCACATACTATTTGTGTGATGTGGTTGTGGAGGAGGCCCACAGAGGGAAGGGCATCGGCAAGGCGCTGCTGACCGAGATCGTAACGGATCCCAGACTTTGCGGACTCAAAGCCCTTCTGCTGACCCGGGATGCCCATGGGTTCTATCAGCACTTTGGCTTCCGGGAGGAGCCGGGCAGACTGATGATGAAAAGCACTCTGTAAGGATTGACGATAATCACTCAGGCCCGCTGCAGAGGTTTGCAGCGGGCCTGACTGGTTTTATTTCAGCACAATATCCAGCACTTCTCCTGTTTTCTCGTTGCGGACAATGGTAGCGGTAGCCTGAAAATCCATGACACCGTCACCGGCAACCGCTTTGGCCTTGGATTTGGACAGGCCCCGGATGGTCTCCAGATCCTTGTCATAGTCCGCCAGGGCGTCCGGATTGACGCTGTAGACGGCAACCGTATAGGTTGTCTCATTGGAAAGGAACTTTTTGTAGGCGCTTTCCACGGTGGTGACCGTGGTGTCGGCATCCAGATGCTCGGCGGAAACCAGGATGCTGGTCATCTCCGTATTCTTTTCATAGCGCTCTTCGGCCGTATACTTCGCGGACAGAGAGGTGGTCTTATAGTAGTAGCCGAGATACCCAAAGACGCAGGCTGCACCAATGAGAAACAGGGCTGCCAGACCGGCGATTTGCTTTTTTGTAAACCGCAGCTCGTTTTTTGCGTCGCTGCCGGTATAGGTGAGGCCCAGACGGCAGGTAATGGGAAGCATAACCGACAAGAACAGGGCCAGCAGGAAGGACTCAATGGGGAACATGAGGATGTTCTTCACGATGCTGGGGACGGCCATCAGGAAGGTGTACTGTTTGCCGCCCATGTAAAGGGCATAGTACCACATCATAATGGGGGTTTGCAGGACCACATTGATCAGCAGATTGATGGAGAACCTGCTCAGCATGACCCGGGGAGTGGTCACTCTGGCACGATACAGGAACAGCGCGAAGAAAACGGAGCCGCCCACTTCCGTCAGCACAAAGGGAATGAAGTAGACGCCGTCCGGGCGGATGATGAAACCCAGCACATCCGTAATGACCGCGCAGATTGCCGCGACAACGGGGCCGTAGACCATGGCACCCAGGGCGTTCACGAAGTATGCCACATTGATTCGCAGTACCGGCGTAATGGGAATGGAAATCTGCTTCATTACCAGACGCAGTGCGATCATCAGAGCCGCAAACACCAGCATATGGGTGTCTTTCAATTCGGCGGCAGCGTCACGCCAGTACGCCTTGCAAAAGGGATGGGAATAGAGTGCGGTGGATCTTTGCTTGTTGGACATAAAATAACCTCCTTTTTTGCAGCGACCGAAAAGCCGAAAGCAGGCAAAAGAAAATCCCCAACGGACACACTTCCGCCGGGGAGTGGATTGCCAGGTTGCTCTTAGGCTCTATGCAGTCGCCTAACCGAGCATCGTTGCTACATAAAGGAGGATCACCCCAATATGGCGCAGCGGGTGCGGTGATCCCATCGCGGGCAGCAAGCCCTTCGTCTGTCACACAACTCCCCATTCTGACAGCACTTCACGCGGGATCTCCTACTCTGTTCGCCATCAGTATACACGCATCATAAGGGAATGTAAAGAAAAATTTTCCGTTTCAGACAATTTTTGCTCACCGGAAAAAAGATTCCGGAGGGCAGGACCCGGGGGCTGTTTCGTGGTTTTTCCCTGATGCGGGGGGATAGAATAGGAGTATCTTATACGGGGGAGGATGGGCAATGCAGTGCCAGAAGCTGAAAACCTATATGGAAACGGGAAGGGTGATGTTCCTGCCCATTCGCGGGATTCGGCCCAATCCCATGCAGCCGAGAAAAGTATTCGGGGCCGAAGCGCTGGATGACCTTTGCGAATCCATTCGCCAGCACGGCGTCCTGCAGCCGCTGTCTGTGCGGCGTACGGCAGGCGGGTATGAATTGATTGCCGGAGAGCGCCGGCTTCGGGCGGCAGCCCAGGCAGGGCTTACGGAGGTGCCCTGCATCATTCTGCAAATGGATGACCGGGAGTCCGGCGTAGCGGCCATGGTGGAAAATCTGCAGCGGCAGGATCTGGATTTTGTAGAGGAGGCCGTGGGCATTGCAAACCTGATGCGGGTGCAGAACCTCAGTCAGGAACAGGCCGCAAGGCTCCTGGGGAAAAGCCAGAGCGCGATTGCCAACAAATTGCGTCTTCTGAAGCACGGAGACCTGGTCCTGTCGGCACTGCGGGAGGCAGGGCTGACGGAACGCCATGCCCGTGCCCTGCTGAAGCTGCCGGGAGAGACGGAAAAACTGGAGGCAATCCGGGAGATCAGCCGGCTGGGGTTCAGCGTGGCGGCAACGGAAAAGTATGTGGAAACCCTTTTGACGGAAAAAATCCCCCGGAGGCGGCAGACAAACATTGGCAGCTTTCTCAACAATCTGACGGAATCCCTGGCGAGGATCCAGCGTTCCGGCATTCCGGCAGTAACGGAACGGCGGGAGACGGACAGCCAAATTGTTCTGACAATCACCATTCCCAAGGAGGGACAAATACAAAAAAAGCCTTGACATACACAGGGATTTTGCGGATAATACATCTAGGGCAACACCGCACAATGGGAACTGCGGGCTTCGGCGGATATTTTGCCCCAATCGAGCAGTATGATAAATGGGAAATACATCCAGTATTCCCGCGTTTTTCATACTTTCGCTTGTGCCAAAATCTCTCGCCGAATCTACTTGCCCCATTATGCGGTGCTGCCCTAGGTAAAAGTGGGGCTGTATGCCATTTTTCCGAAAAAGAACAAGGGAGAACAGAATATGAAAAGTGCCCGGATAAAGTGGATCGCGGCTGGTATTGCCGTTGTCCTGATCCTGGCTGTCGCAGCGGGACTGGTTTTTACATTTGACCATTTCGTAATTGTTGAGGGGCATCTCTACAAAAGGAATGAACCGGCGCTGGATCTGCGGGAGCGGGAAGTAACCTGTACGGCTTATGATCAATTAAAGGAAAAACTCCCGGGATGTACGATTTTGTGGAACGTTCCGTTTCAGGGGCAGCTGTACCAGAGCTTTACGGAGGAAATCACCGTAACCCAGCTGAGCCAGGAGGATGTGGCTATACTGGACTATTTCCCCCAGCTGCAGGTGGTTCATGCCCAGGACTGCAGGGACTACGAGGCCCTGATTGCTCTGAAGGAGAGAAGACCCAATTGCCGGGTAAATTACCGGGTGGAAATCGGCGGAGTCCAGTATAGCGGCAACACCACAGCACTGACACTGACGACCCTGAGCCAGGAGGACGCGGAAAGACTTCCCTATCTGACAAAGCTGCAGAAGATCGATGCCAGCGGCTGCACCGAGTATGGGAGCCTGCTGAAGCTTCAGGAGGAGCACCCGGAGTGGGATGTGAACTTCCGGGTTATGGTCGGCACCCAGGAGTGCACGGCGGACCAAACCGCCATTGAAGCCGACAACGCCACCATTGATCAGCTGCGCGGTGCCATGGACATCATGCCTCAGCTGCAGACGGTTACCCTGGTCAACCCCTGCGCCGCCGGTGAGGAATTGCTTCAGCTTCGCCAGGACTATCCCAATGTGGATATTTCCTGGTCCCTGGTGCTGGATGATGTGACGGTTCCATGGGACGCGGAAGAGGTGGACCTGACCGGCGTCAAGCTGGAAAGCGTGGAGCAGGCGGAAGGCTATGCCGCCATGTTCCCCAATATCACAAAACTGATCCTGACGGATTGCGGCCTTCCCAATGAGACTCTGGCCGAGTTCCGGGAAGCCAAGCGGGACGAATACAAGGTGGTCTGGACGGTTTATCTGGGCTCCATCGCTAAGTGCCGAACGGATGATACAAAGTTCATGCCGCTGACTCAGGGCGACGGCTATTTTCAGGACTGGAACGCCAAGGATCTGAAGTACTGCGAGGATCTGGAAGCCATCGACATCGGTCATTCCCGGGTGAAATACATCGAGTGGGTTGCCTATATGCCCCATCTCAAGTATCTGATTCTGGCGGATACGGATGTGCGCCGGCTGGACGGCATTGAGAACTGCAAGGAGCTGGTCTGGCTGGAGCTGAGCTGGTGCCCTGTTGAATCCTATGAACCTCTGGTGGGCTGCACGGCGTTGGAAGACCTGAACATCAGCCGGACCTTTGCCGATCCCGAGCCCATCAGTCAGATGACCTGGCTGAAGAATCTGTGGTGCATGGAGCGCGGCGGCGCTGTGACCTATAAGTGGACCCAGGACCTGCCCGATACCCATGTGGTGGGCGGTGACCACGATGCCATCAGCTTTGGCTGGCGGAAGCTGCCCAACTATTTTAAGATGCGCGACGCGCTGGATATGTACTACATGGACTGAAGA
>JAXEMQ010000222.1:0-6949 GCA_034099845.1 Faecousia sp. | reverse complement strand
TCATAATGAATGTAGAAAAGAGGGGGGGCCTTGACCACCCATCAAGAAAACTTTTTTGATAATATAAAGAAAAAAGGCGGAGTCCCTGAAGTTTCACAGGGGCTCCGCCTTTTCTATTTGGTGTTACCACGATCCATCAGGTGGTTATCGGTTCCACCATGAGTGTCGCTCAGCGGCTATGCCATAGTGCAAAACCGTTTGGAAACAAGTATTTCGTCGTCTCCACATTCTTCGCGCAGTGCGTGTTCCTTACTAACAACGCAGATGGAGACAACCTTCTAAAGATTATTCTCCATCCGGACATGGCTCTGAAAATCAATCAGGCCATGCCTGCCCCTTACCATCCACCACGGACTCCCAACCGGGAGTATGACGCGATCGATGTTCTGCTCGACAGGCCGGTCATCTTGAACTATCAATGCGATCTCCTTAAGCTATCGGATATTACGCCGATGCCGGGTGGGTTCCGTGGAAGTCCAATTATGCTTTGCTTCGATTACCAGGCTCAGACAGTTCAGGGGATTGTCGGGCCCTCTAAAATAAATTGCAAAACTCAGAAAAAAAGCCCACGAGTATCCCGAAGCTTGGGAACCCGTGGGCTTAGAGATTTTGATGAAAATGAAAGCAAGTGTATGAGCATGTTAGCGTCGGGAGAGATCAGCCAGTGGTTTTCCTAGCGGACGCTAACAACGGATGACGTGTCATATCGCTATCTTTTCAACTTTCCCAGCTCCAATATGTATCCTGGAATTACAGATTTCCAGAGCCGCTCTTCTGTGGGTCACGATGAGGCAGGTTTTCCCCCTCAGAGAGGCGATATTCCGAAGCAGCTCTGTCTCCGTCTTCTCATCCAGAGCGCTGGTGCACTCATCCAGCAACAGGATGGGGGCCCGGCTGAGGAGGGCTCTCGCCACTGCGACCCGCTGTGCCTGGCCCTCGGACAGACCGATTCCCCGCTCACCGATTACGGTGTCCAGGCCATCCGAAAGCTCCGCAAGGAAGCGGTCAAGGCAAGCAAGCCTTGCCGCCTGCAGAATTTCCTCATCGGAGGCAGAGTCAGTGAACATGGTCAGATTCTCCCGCAGCGTTCCGGAAAACAGGGTATTCCCCTGGGGGACGTAGGCAAACAGGCCCCTGGTACTGCGGGAGACGGCCATCTCTTTCCCATCTGCAAAGCAGAACTTCAGCTCCCCGCCGACGGGCTGATAAATACCCAAAAGCAGCTGGAACAGGGTGCTCTTTCCGCTGCCGGAGGCTCCCGTGACCGCAGCAAACTCTCCCGCTCTGATGGTGAGGTTCACCTGCTTCAGCACAGGCTCCGCTCTTCTTCTATAGGAAAAGTCCACTCCGCACAGCCTGATCTCCCGGAATTCCCGATCCGGCACGCTATCGTCCGCGGGAACAGGTTCCTCCTCCGGCAGATCGAGCAGCTCCTTCAGTCTCTCCGCGGAGCTGATGGTTCCGTAGAGCTGATCCGCCACCCCCGCAGCCTTGGAGAACGGGCCTTGGATCTGTCCAAGTAACTGGAGGATGGCCGCCAACATCCCATAGGTCAGGCGTCCGCAATAGATCCCATAACAGCCCCAGAGCATGCAGAACAGCCAGCTCAGCTGGAATACCAGTGAAATGCTGTTGTTCATGGAGACGGAAAAGCGGCCCTTCCGCAGCTGGGCGGCCAGGAAGGCCTGCTGTCTGTCCTCTGTCCGCCCCTCCATCCGCTTCTCAGTGCCGGACGCTTTGACCAGGCGCAGATTTTCCAGCAACTCCTGGAGTGCCGCGTGAAGCCTCCCCTCGGACTCCTGCGCCGCCTTGTGGCGGCTTGTCATGGGCTTATGGAACGCCGCTATCAGAATCAGTCCCAACAGCCCGCCCGCCAGCATCAGCAGTATGAACCGCCAGTCCATCCGGATCAGAAGCACAGCCGCGCCCGCAAAGCCCACTGCCATGCTGACAATTGCCGGTACCGCTTCCATGATCCCGTTCCTGACTATGCCCACATCGGAAAACATACGGTTGACCAGTTCTCCGCTGTGAAAACCGTCCAACTCGGCGTACTGCTTGTGGAGAAGCCGCCTCAGCACCATGGTGCGCAGATCCCGCAGAAGTTCCGCACCGGTCTTCGCCGACAGCAACCCGGAGATCAATCCGCACAGGCGAATCGTCAGTACCGCCCCGCTGATGAGAATGGCATTGAACAGAAACTGCCTGCCGTCACGCCCTACCGCGCTGTCAATCAGCCCTCTGGTAGCCGCTGCTATCACAAGGGAACCGCAGGTACCGATCATGCTCAGAATGCAGATGCCGAAAATGGACAAATGCCGCGTCTTCGACCACTGCCAGAGTTCCCGGATAGCCTGACCGACTCGTTTTCTCTTTGTTTCCCGTTGTTCTTTACACATACTGTCTCAATTCCCTACTTTTCTGCCGCTCCCAGCCTGAGGCGGCGGTAACAGTCTCCGGCCGGAACCGATTTTAAACGAAATGGGTTCTGTCTCATTGTAAATCACGGCAGCATCTGTTACAATATGCAAAACGTATCAAATCTTTTTCGTAAAACGGAGCTTACGCCATGGAACTCCCGGATGTGTTTACAATCGGCTTATGGAGCCTGGGCTTCCTTCTGCTGGCAGCTCTTCTGCCCTGCCTTCTGCGCGTCCGATCCCACCGCTTTGCCTGGACAGCAGAGCCCTTTTCCGAAAGCACCCAGCCCCTTGCCAATCCCTATCAGGGCTTTTATCACATCATCCGCTATACGCTTTCCGATGATGTGCCTTCCGGTGAAGCCGCCATCGGAGCAGACTCCTATGCCCATCCGCTGGCCCTGCTGGAGATCAATCTGAAGCAGTTCCGCACCAGCGCCATCAGTGAAAACGGGCTGGCCCAGCTAAACGATATTTTAGCCTCCTGGTCCCGGTCTCCGGCCCACACGAGGCTGATTCTTCGTTTCCTCTATGACTGGGACGGCGTCGCCGCGGCAGCGGAGCCGGAGTCCCTCACACTTGTTCTGACCCATATGGATCAGGTCGCTCCGGTGGTGAATCGGTACCGTGACGCCGTTTATCTCATGCAGGGAATCTTTATCGGGAATTGGGGGGAAATGCACCACTCCCGCTTTTCGGACGACGCCTCTTTGGAAATGCTCATCCGGCACTTGAACGATATCATCGATCCCTCTGTCTACCTCTCCGTTCGCACCCCGGCTCAATGGCGGATGGTCCACAACCGATACGATCTGCCCAGAGAATTCCCTGCCTTCGCCGCCGATGGCTCGCTGATGGGGCGGCTTGGCCTGTTCAATGACGGAATCCTGGGTTCGGAGTCCGATCTGGGCACCTATGGGAATACCGCAAGGCGGGATGCCGTCTCCCCTGCTGAGCCGCTCACAAGAGAGGAAGAGCTGGCGTTCCAGAATTCCCTGTGCCGCTATGTCCCAAACGGCGGAGAGGTGGTCTGGAATCACAACCTCAGCAACCTGGAAACCTCCGTTTCCGTCCTGCGGACCATGCATGTTTCCTATCTGAACGTGGACTATGACCGCCGGGTCCTGGACGCATGGCGCAGGGCAGTCTGGACCGGGAACGACGCCTTTCACGGCTGCGACGGCTATCGCTATGTACAGGCCCATCTCGGCTACCGCTATCTGATCCGGGCCTGTAGGCTCAAAAGAAGCGGATGGCTCAGGCCCGCCTTGGCTCTGTCCCTCACCCTGCAGAACACCGGATTCTCCAACACGCTGAAGCCTTTCCGCACCGATATTGTACTGAAGCAAGTCCAAACCGGAGTCTGCTCCCGCATCCCCTTTCCTATGGATCTGCGAAGGCTGGGCAGCGGGCAGACACGCTCCTGCTCTGTGAAGCTCCCCGCGGCAGGGCTGGCGCCGGGCTGCTATCGGCTCTATTTCTCCGCAGCCGACAAAGGGAGCGGGCAGCGCATCTTATTGGCCAACAAGAACGAAGTAACCGAACACGGCTATTTCCTGGGGCAGCTGGAGATATAATCCGGCTGCCTCTTTCTATGTGCTGCGGGGCATGAGACGGCAAACCAGCTCCCCCCGCCTGCCCGCTTTCTTCAGAATGGCGGAGACGGGCGGGCGATTCAGCCTTCTATTATTTTTCAGAAACCGAACCAGCGTCGCGCACCACAGAAAAGGCCAGAGGAAGATGATTCTCCCCGCCTTCGGAAAATTGATATGCATCTGATGGTGAAATTCTCTCACATATGCTGCCAACGAACTGCCATCCATCCCTACCATGCGCTCGGCTTCGCTGTATCCAAATTCGCCGGCGTCCAAAACATCCCGGAGTAAGGCGTCCACCGTGTCCGCTTCCGCAGTCTCTACCGACACCGGGCTTTTCTCCGCTGGGAGCCCCAGGTATCGGACGCAGATGGACGTCACCGCTTTGGCAAATTCCAGGGTACCGCTTTCACAAACCAGTTTCCAGAACGCTTCACGCTCTTTTGTATCATTGCAATGCTCCCACAGCACGACCCAGTCGCAAAGATTTCTGAGGCCAAAGCCGCTTCCCACAAAATGCAGCAGCATATGCATCAGGAGATAAAAGCCCTGCCAAGCCGTATCGTATGCATAGACCTGAACGCCCTGACAATCTACAAGGCCGCAGTGCTGATTGCTTTCCTTCTGCAAATTTTCTACATATTGATTCAGATGCTTTTCCTGAAAGCATTCCGTCCACGCTGCATGAACTTCCACCACTTCCTTCTTCTCAGAGGTCAGAATCACATGGTGGTTGGCATGCCATTTTTCAGACAAATGAAATCCATTGGCGCACAGAATCTGCACTGCCCGTTCTCTGTCCTCTTCATGGGACACAAACAGGTCAATATCCGATGTCTTCCGAAATTCCGGAACCGGATAAAACCTTGCAACGGCGCAGCCCTTCAGCGTGATGGCTGTGATGTCCGCTTCCCTCAGCAGCCTGGTCAGTTTTTCCGTGAGTGCCTGCAGCTGGAGGCTCTGATGGACAGTTCCGGCGGTTTTCCATTCCATGGCTGACCGCAATGCCGGGGGAAGCTCGACATCGCCCAGAACTGTTTCCAGCAGCGGAAGAACCTCATGTCGGTCCGCAAGGGCCAATACCTGCGCCCACTCCTGTTCGGTCAGGGAGGGGAGCGAATGGACGCTGTCAGATGGCCGCAGACTCAAGCTGAGGCAGTGCAGCAGAGCAGATTCTGCTATTTCCATTGTTGACATGATAGCCCTCTTATCATCGTTGCCTTGAAAATGTGGATTACAGTTTTATCTTTCTCAGGATTTGCGCTCGTCAAATCGGATATCATAATTTCGAATGTCAGGTTCTCCGAAAGAATGTTTGACCGAATCTGACCGCCATATAGCGTATCAAATCTACCGCCTTTTGCAGAAATGACTTTCTGACATAGCCATACAACACATCAAAGCTCTCTCCGTTTTGTAAACCCCGCAAATACTTTTTCCGGTTTGGGTGCATGGCGACAGACTTTCTGGAATCTGCCGTGGGCGGTAAGACCTCATCCAAATTTGCTTCCCTTGTGATCAGCTTTTCTTGGACCTCCTGAAGTATTCTTCCGCCCTTTTGCGAATGCACCAGGATCACGGAGATTCCTTTGTCGTCCCCCAGGTCAGGCATGACCCTCTCAATTCCCCAACTGTCCCCGATCGTCATATCTGAACTTCTCGGGAGTGCCTTGAATCGACACGCATAGCACGAGGGACGCAGGTCCAGGTCACCTAAAAACATTCTCATAAATTGATCTTCAGAAAACTGTACGCAATACTGCTGCATACCAGAAAAATCAATCGTGACGGAATAGTTGTTCCATCCATATACCTTGTTGCGGAATTCTGCTTTTTCAACCGATGCGCCATACTGCTTCTTTTGTTCTTCTAAGTACATTCTCCAGATTTTCGGCGATGGCACGCCATGGCACAGAACATCCACAGTATAAAGGTTGTCATACTCTTTTCTCAAATAATTTTTCAGCCCGGCAATCTGGCATGCTGTCCCTGTAAACAGGACTTTGCGCTCCATCTCCAAATATTGCTTGACCTCTGGATACGCATTCCCCATCCGGCTCTGGACATACTTGCTTCCTCGTAATTTTGCCAACTCCGCCTTCGTTTCTATTGCAATGTGAAAAACCTCAAAATTATGATCAAACGCAGCGCCAAAGACCACGCCGTTTTGTTGGAGGATCCATTCCGCCAGAACAGAAAAGATCCCGCCGGAAGAGCTTTGCTCCCGAATGGCTTCATTTCGGCAATAGCCGACATACGCCGCTGTCTCCGTATTCCGATTCTCCAGCTTCTGAATGGGACAAACCGTTTCGCATCGGTGACAATGGATGCATGATTTCTGATCGGTCACCGGATAGAGAAACCCTTCTTCATCCTCTTGCATGGTCATGCAATGCACCGGGCAGCTATGCAGACACGCTGTACAACCGCAGCAATTCTGTTTCTCGGTCATGATCTTCTCCTTCCGACCATGCTTAAAATCATTCGCTTTTCTTCCTCATTGCAGCTGAGCAGGAAAACAGATACGCAGTACACAGCGGCAAACACTATGACGCTGAAAACAAATAGGACCAAGCTGTCAATTCTCACATAACGCATGATGAATACCGCCAGCAGCACCGGAAGCACAAAGCCTTTCCAGGTCTTTGCGATCTCCTTCCAGAAATACTTCATATCGATCCGAAGCACCCTGTGATAAAAAATGTTCATGATCAGCCCGTTTCCCACCAAAAGACTGATGGCTGTCCCCATGGCAGCGCCCACAGCGCCCCATTTGGCAGCCAGCGGAATGCTGATGGCAACGTTGCTGATCGCGATGATCAGATAAATAATGGACCGGAACTGATGCTTGTTCAGCGCCCGCTGCATCTCGATCCCCACATTTTGGATCAGCGGGATCAGAATGGGGATCACCAAAAACAGCGCAGCTTCATA
>JAXEMQ010000216.1:0-7368 GCA_034099845.1 Faecousia sp. | reverse complement strand
GCAGTGTACCGAGGAGCTGAACGCGGCGGAGGCCGAGCTGGAGGAGCTGACCACCCAGCAGACAGAAGCCGCCGACTTCCGGAAGAAGATCGACTCCATCCGCACCACCCTACGAGACGCCCAGCGGGACGCCGCCCAAGGCCTCATCAACAAGGAATTTGTAGACAAGTATATCGACAAAATCTACGCCACTCCGGAAGGAACCGGCACCCTGCACCTCCAGGTGAAGCTCTCCACAGGGGAAAAGGTGGACAAAACCCTTCAGAATCTCAGAAGTCGTACGGGTCACACGTTCAAGAAGATGATCGAGGCCTACGAAAGCGGAATGCAGTAACCTCAAAGGGGCTGTCTCGGCATGGAGACAGCCCCGAATTCCTGTTTTCCCGGCAAAATATGGGGCACCTCCCGTTGAGGTGCCCCGCTTTTTACACGATGTCCATATGCACATGGGTGCCGTCAATGGCGTAGGCGTAGCGCACATCCTTTTGCTGCCACACCAGCGCCAGTGTCCGGTCTGCGCTCCAGCCCCGGATGGAAAAATCCATGGCCTTCCCCTCCAGATGCCGGGAGTTTTCCACACCGCCCACCGCTTTGTTATGGGCCCTGCACCGCACGGTGCTGGTTGGCACCATGGGCCTGCCCGCCGCGGCCCGCACACTGTCTGCCAGGCGCATGAGCTTTTCGCTGGGCTCCACCGGAAAGCCGCCGCACCGCCCACAGGAACAGCCGATGTAGGGCTCCTCCCGGGAGAAGTATCGGATCCCGTCCCACCAGATTCCCGTGCCGGGCGGAGCTGCGGCAGGCTCCTCGCCGGTCTTTGTCCGTCCCTGAAAAACCGCCTCCCGGAGTCTTGCCTGGGTCTGCTGCCCGGCAATACCGTCGGGCTCCAGCCCTTCCGCCTGCTGGAATGCCCGGAGGGCGGCCTGTGTGTTTTTGCCGTCCACTCCGTCGCAATCGCCGGGGTTATAGCCCAGAAATGTCAGCAAGAGCTGTACCTGTCTTACCGTCACAGCCCCTCACCGCCCGATTCGAACACCGCCAGATCACTTTCGTAGACCTCCTCCACCATGGCCGCCATGGTTTCCAGCAGCTGGGCGTTCTGGGCGTTTGCTTCTTCCAGCTGCTGCCGCTCATAATCCCGCTGGGCATCATCCAGCTCCTCCCAGTCCTTCCAGGGGGCAACCATCTCGCCCCGGAAAGCAACGCCGTCCTCCCGCACCCAGATTTCTCCATCCGGTACAAAACGGTACCCCTCAATGTAGGCCTGACATTTCCCGTCAAAGAAATCCGTTTCCACTGCGACACGGTTCTGTCCATGTGTGACATAGCATCTGTAATCCGCATCCAAATACACGACCATGTTCCGTCACCTCACTCCAACCACAAATTCTTGATATACATAACCGTATCGTCCGTGTCTCCGGTGAGGAAACCAAAACCGATGAATAGATTTCTGTTTTGGAGACTTGTTGTATCTATGGGATAAACATCAACAGCCGTATTCAAATACTTTGACGCCAACGCCCCATCCTGCCAATAAGTTGGGGCTTGCGTGCTCCAAAGGCATACTGCAACACCATAGCTTGCCCGTGATGTTTTGTATCCCTCGCACTTTAACGTTTTACTGTTCTTAATTGGGATCGCAGCTGATGTTACGACTGTTCCGCATGGCTGATCGCTTGTTTTTTTTATGTAGGCTTTATAATAACCGCCAACGGTACCGGAAATTGTTGGAGCCACTGCGGTCGCCCCTGATGCCCATGAAGACGCAGCTTTTATGGCTTTTGCGGTAAATGTAACCTGTGGCACACCGTTTTTCACAAGATAGTATTTGGAGATGTCCGCATTCACTGTTTGGCCATCCTGCGTGATCTCCGCGGCATAGGTCCATCCATTCCGATTCTCCATGACGGTCCACGTCCCAGCATTTGGCACAACACACGCCCATGTGCCGCTGGTATCCGGTGCATACATGGTGGTTACACCGTCCGTAGCGGTACAGGTGGAGCCTGCCGGGTAGGTGACGTTGATGGTGGCAGCAAAAAAGGGCGTCCAAACACCATCCCGCCACACAGCCCCATTCAGCCGCAACCAAGCCCCATTGATCCGCTGAAACGCGCCGATCAATCGTTCCCAGATGAACCCGTATGGCTTTTTTGCGGGATTAATCATGGTAAAATTGGGGATTTCACCGGATGTGGACGGGGCGTCCTGTAAGTAGACATGGCCTTCCACATGTTCCCACGTTGGAACAACTGAATATATTTCCCATCCATTAATGGGAATATCTGTTTCCAGCCAGACGGTGCCGTAGGTCGGGTTTTCCGGCCGGGTCAGGCCGCCGACTACTTTAATCAGCAGCGCGCCTGTTCCCACGCCCCCATTGGTTCTTCCGATCACGCGCCCGCCCCCTTCCAGCAGAGAATGGTGTGGATGGATACGTCCCCGGAGGGCACGCTGTCCGCCCAGATGTACACCCCGCCGTCAAAGCATCTGGCAACCGGCGCAAAGCCGGTACTGATCAGGGCGGAAACGGAAAACACCACCTCCGGGATCATGCTCTCCAAAACCCCGGCCAGGGCCACGGCTGCCCGGTAGGGGTAGTCCGGATAGGTGCCGTCAGAAGCAAAGGCGGACGCAGGGACGGTGGTGTCCGCAAAACGCAAAGGGGTCAGTGTTTGGGCCAGAAGGTCCGCCGCACTTTGTGCCGCCCGGTTCTGAATGGACCCGATTTCCTCCGGTGTAAAGTAATCCGTTCCCTTCACCGGCGTGCTGCCGTCGGCGCCGGGGTCTCCTTTTGGGCCCTGGGGACCAGGATCCCCCTTCTCTCCCTGGGCGCCGGGATGCCCCGGTTCTCCCGGGTCTCCCTTCGGTCCCATGGGGCCGCCGGGATCGCCCTTGTCCCCCTTTTCCCCCTTCAGCTTTCCGGCAGCCAGCTCCTCCCGGACCCTGGCGTAGAGGGCTTTGCTTTCCGCGGCTGCGTTCCGGGCATCCCAGGCGTTTGCCGCCACCGCTTCCACATAGCCCTCATAGACCTCTGGCGGCTCCCCCGGATCCGAAAGTGCCTTTTCTGTTACGGTCTGGAAAACCCGGCTTTTGATGATCTGACCGTCATTCCCCAGCCAGCGCACCTCCGCGCTGCCAAGGCCGGCGGCACCGGTATCCGCGCCGGTCACCGCCCAGATCAGGCTGTTCCCCTCCTGCCGGGCGACCACGGGATAGGGGCTGCTGTCTCCCGCTCTCTGGTGCAGGAGCAGGCCATAGCCCTTCCCCGCCGCCAGATCTTCCAGAGGCAGAACCACCTGTCTGGCCAGGTTTTCCCCCTCACGGCCCAAATCAATGGTGCCGTTTACCGGCTTGACGGTGATCATACCGAATCACCGCCGTATACGGCCTTCACCAGCGCCGTCAGCTCGGTGTACTCTCCGTCCTTCAGCCGGTTTACCATATAGAATACGTCCAGCTTCTGCTGGGCATCCTCCCCCTCCTTGTAATACCGATTGGTGATCAGGGTTTTCATACTCTTGTACATTTCAAAACCTCCTTATTGGGTAAGCTCCAGGTCACTTTCATAGACCTCTTCCACCATCTGGGCCATGGCATCCAGCAATTGCGCGTTTCGGGCCCGCAGGGCTTCTGCTTCCGACAAAACTGCCTGCCCGTCCCGGTAGAATTTCCCGTTCGTATAGCTGTCTCCCAGGCAGACGGGCCGTTCTCCGCAGTCAATCAGCCTTTCCGTTTCCGCCTCACTGTCGCTACACCACAACAGGTTGATGACCGCTCCCTGTTCCAGAAGCGCCATATTCTTTGCCATACTCAGTCCTCCCTGTGGTTGCGGATGACCACGATGCCGGATCCGCCTTTTCCGCCTGCGCAGTAAACATCCGGACTTGTGTCGATGCCGGTTCCATGACCGCCACCGGCGCCGCCACCACCGCCGGTGTTTGCGGATCCTGCCGCGCCGTCTCCCCATGTGCCTCCGGTTCCGCCGCCGCCTTCGCCGCCAGGAGCTCCATAGCCGACACTGCCTGCGTTGGCAGTCCCGTCATAGCCGCCGCCACCGCCGCCGCCTGCGTATAGGATTCCGTCCGGTTCTCCGAACTCCCGGGTGGTGGTTCCCTGTCCTGCGCCGCCGCGGCCGCCACCACCGTTGGAGCCATCGGAGCCGCCCGCGCCGCCTTCGCCGCCGCCCGAACCGCCGGAACCGCCGTAGCCCGCGCCGCCGTAGGTAGCGCCGCCGCCTCCACCCGCGGTTACGCTGAAGGCGCTGGAGGTGCCGCCGCTCCCGCCACCTGCCCAGGCTCCGCCTCCGCTTCCTCCTCCGCCAATGACGATGGGGTACGCCTCCCCCACAAGGGGGATCACGCTTTTCTCCGTCTTCGTGTAACCACCGCCTCCGCCGCAGGCGATGGCTTGACCGTGATGACCGGCGCCGCCGCCACCGCCGCCCACCAGGAACACATCGATGGCGGGCACCCTTTTGGGAAACACCAGGGTTCCGCTGGTGAGGAAGCGGATCTTCCAGTTCTTTTTGTCCACCTGGAATTTTTCATATTGGGCGGTGTAGGTAAATTCCGGCAGGGTGTAGCCGGTATAGCCGCCGGTCTTTCCGTATAAAAAGCAGGCACCCATCAGCGCATCACCTCAATCTGAATGGGGATTTCCGTTTCCGGCTTTCCCTCGATACAAGTAAACGTGATTTTCCCGTCCTCCGCAATTCCCATATCAACGTAGCCCCAGGCTTCCTTCTGGGCAGCCGCCGTTTCCGGGTCCGGGCTGTACACCGGGCCCACATGGGGCAGATCCGCTGCCAGCATTCCCTCCAGCGTCAGCTCCTGGACAAAGGGCCCTTCGCCGGTCCAGTTTAGAGACAGGATGGCCTCCCAATATTGCCGCTTGCCGTCCACATAGGCTTTGCTCGCCCCGTCCCCGGGGGAAACCGGCATTCCCAAATCCCTGATGTGGTTCCCGCCCAGGGAAAGAGGGCCGGTCATGGCACCTCCGGAAGCGTCCACCGCTCCCACCTGACCGGCATGGAGTGTCAGACTTCCGTCCTCCTCCGGTTCCAAGCCGTTGACGGTGCGGACCACATGCTCACCGATGTCGCCTTTGGGGCCCTGGGGGCCGGGTTCTCCCCGGTCGCCTTTTTCGCCTTTTTCGCCCTTTTCGCCCTTTATGGCCGGTAGCGGAATGTAATTGCCCTCCAGGTCCCGGACCCGCAGCGCGGGAGGTGATACCGTGGGATCCAGCTGAACCCGATAGCCCTCCGGCATTTCTCCGGAGCCCACATAGATCTCGCTGTGGCGCAGATAGCCTGTGGATTCCCCGCCCCGGAAGTGTACCTTGATCTGTACGCCCTCCGGGGTGGTTTCCAGATCCACATAGCTGTCCATGAGCATATCCATCAGCTGGTCATAAATACTGGGGGCCGGGTCCTCCGGTGTGCCCCAGGCCGCCCGGATGCCATCCCGGATGGAAACGCGGGCCGGGGTTGTGGTTTTGAGGTTGCCGGAATAGATGCCGATTTCCAGCTTCCTGGCGTAATGAATGGCCGGAACCGGGCAGCTGTCCCCCCGGAAGATCACATCCGTATAGCCGTTTTCCGTCTGGAACCGGGCCGTCCGAACCGGAAGCTCCGACCACTCCCCGTCCAGATCAAACACCGCGCGGAAGTCGCCGTCGCCGCAGAGGTAGGCCGTCTTGTCCATCTGACAGGCCACCCGATTGCGCACCGATATGTGAATATCCTTCACTGATTATCCTCTCTTTCCGGGTTGTTTTCGGGAAGCGCAGCAGTTGCCCCCCGCGCAGCAGTATACTTTTTTCAACCCTAGGGGTATCATAGTGCAAAATCTGCATTCTGTCAAATTTCATGAAGCAAGGCGGATATTCCTCGCTTGATAAACCATCCGGAAGCTTTCATCCATGACCGACTTCCTTTTTTGGGGTACAAAAAAATCCCCCGGAAGCGGATGCTTCCGGGGGGAATCCAGTGGGATTTACTTCAGCTTCCAGGCCAGGTCGTTGAGGAACAGCTCCTTTTCCAGGCTGTCCACAGTGGTATCCTTGCCGATGTGGACATACTCGATGTCCATCATCCGGGCCCAGTCCTTCATCTGCTCGGCGGTAACGTCGTAGCTCAGAACCGTGTGGTGGGCGCCGCCGGCGGTGATCCAGCACTCCACGCCGTCGGTCAGGTTGGGCATGGCCTTCCACATGACCCGGGCCACGGGCAGGTTGGGCATGGGCATAATGGGCTTGACGGCCTGGATGTCCTGCACAATCAGGCGCAGGCGGCCGCCCATATCGATGAGGGAGACCACAATGGCATCCCCGGGCTTGCCCTCAAACACCAGACGGGCGGGGTCCTTCTCGTTCATGCCGATGCCCAGATGGTGGGTCTCGATCCGGGGCCGGGCCCCGGGAGCCGCCAGGCTGGGGCAGACCTCCAGCATATGGGCGCCCAGAGAATACTCGCTGCCCTCCACCAGATGGTAGGTGTAGTCCTCCATGAAGGCGGAAGCGCCGTTGCCGTTTTCGCCCATGGCCTTCATAATGGCGGTCATGGCGGAAACCTTCCAGTCGCCCTCGCCGCCGTAGCCATAGCCCTGGGCCATCAGGTGCTGGGAGGCCAGGCCGGGCAGCTGCTCCATGCCGTACAGATCCTGGAAGGTGTTACTGAATGCCTTGCAGCCGTTGGCATCCATCATCTTCTTCATAGCGATTTCTTCCCGGGCCTGGTAGCGGATGGCATCGATGTTGTCGGTGGCAATATCATAGCTTGCCTTGTAAACCTCCATCAGCGCGTCAATCTCCGCGTCGGTGACGGCGTTCATCTCCTTGACCAGATCGCCGGTGGCCCAGGTGTTGACCTGCCAGCCCAGCTTGATCTGAACCTCTACCTTGTCGCCTTCGGTAACGGCAACCTCACGCATATTGTCGCCGAAGCGCATGACCTTCAGCTGTCTGGACATGGCTACGCCGATGGCGGCCTTCATCCAGTCGCCCAGACGCTTCAGGCACTTCTCGTCCTTCCAGTAACCGGCGATGACCTTCCGGGGCATACGCAGACGGGCGGCAATAAAGCCGTGCTCCCGGTCGCCGTGGGCAGCCTGGTTCAGGTTCATAAAGTCCATGTCGATCTCTTCGTTGGGAATCTCCAGGTTGTACTGGGTGGCAAAGTGGCAGTAGGGCTTCTGCAGATTCACCAGACCATTGATCCACATCTTGGAGGGGGAGAAGGTGTGGCACCAGGTGATGATGCCGGCGCAGGAATCGTCGTGGTTGGCTTCCTTGACGATGTCCGCGATCTGGCTGTTGGACATGGCGGTAACCTTATATACCAGGGGATAGGGCAGGCTCTTGCTC
>JAXEMQ010000150.1:0-4956 GCA_034099845.1 Faecousia sp. | reverse complement strand
TCCTTGTTCCAGATGTCGAAGGCCTCGTCATCGTTTTCATAGATAGAGGGATACAGCCGGTTCTTGTCCAGGCCCACCACCTCGGTCAGGAACTCCCAGCTCCAGTGGATGGCTTCCCGCTTGAAGTAGTCGCCAAAGCTGAAGTTGCCCAGCATCTCAAAATAGGTGCCGTGACGGGCGGTTTTGCCGATGTTTTCAATGTCGCCGGTACGGATGCACTTCTGGCAGGTGCAGACCCGGTGGCGGGGGGGCTCCACCTCCCCGGTGAAGTAGGGCTTCATAGGGGCCATGCCGGAGTTGATCAGCAGCAGAGAAGCATCGTTCTGAGGGATCAGGGAAAAGCTGGGCAGCCGGAGATGGCCCTTGCTTTCAAAGAAAGACAGGAACATTTCCCGCAGTTCGTTTACGCCGTAAGGCTTCTGACTCATGGTTTTCTTACCTCCAAAAATCTGATTGCAAAAAAGAAACCCCGCCCCTACTGCTAGGGGCGGGGATCATCTACCCGCGGTACCACCCTAATTATCCCCGGAGGGGACATCTTGGACGCTCTGTAACGGGAGCTCCCGATCCGGTCATCCCGGATGACGCAGGAAGTGGCATACAGTGGGCAACCGAAGGGCTTTCACCATTCCCCTTCTCGCTAAAGGAAGCGGTCACTGCTTGGTTTCCGCATTGTCTTTGCATATTCCCGAGTATTCTAATCGTTTTCCGGGGATTTGTCAAGTAGCCCCGGGGAAAAATATGGGGAAGATGAGAGAAAGCCCTTGGTGGCTCAGTTGACAATTGACAATTGACAATTGTCAGTTGACAATGAAGGTATCCCCTCCGGGGATATTTTGAATAATTCGTTTACAATACTCGAGAGTTACTTCAAATTCCCAAAATTTTACATTCCAAATATTTCATTCTATCCCGAAGGGATACCATAATTGTCAATTGTCCATTGTCAATTGTCCATTGTCAATTGTCCATTTCCTAAATCCGTTCCCTCAGCCAGGCCAGCATTTTTTCCCGGCCCTCCTCCGTCAGAGCGAAGGTCTCCTCCCCTTCCATGGTGCTCTTTTCATAGCAGAAGGGGCCGTGCCAGTAGGTCACATGGATGGTACTGGCCTCATAGTCCACCTCCTTGGGGGTGGCCATCACCACATTCGGCACCGCCCGGAACCGGAAGGCCCCCACGGAACCGGTGAAAATGTTGTTCATGGCAAAGGTGTGCAGGGTGGGCAGAAAGGGAACCTCTTCCTTTTTCGCTTCTTCCATGGCTTATTCCTCCATCAGAGATTCCATCTCGTCCAGCAGCTCGCCGAACAGGGCCAGGGCATCGTTCACCGGCTCCGGCCCGGTCATGTCCACGCCCGCGCCCTTCAGCAGCGCAATGGGACTCCTGGAGCAGCCGCCGGAGAGGAAGCCCAGATAGTCCTCCACCGCCGGTGCCCCCTCCTTCAGAATCCGGCGGGACAGGGCAATGGCCGCCGCGTAGCCCGTGGCGTACTGGAACACATAGTAGTTGTAGTAGAAATGGGGGATGCGGACCCACTCGGAGGCAATATAGTCATCCACCACCATGTCCGGCCCATAATAGAATTTTGCCAGCCGGGCGTATTCCCCGTTCAGCACCTCCGCCGTCAGGGTCTGGCCGCTGTCCACCATGGCGCCGATGTTCTTTTCAAATTCGGCAAACATGACCTGGCGGTAAATGGTGCCCTTGAACTGGTCCAGGAAATAGTTGATGAGGCTGGCCCGCTCCTTCTTATCCCGGGTGCGCTTCAGAAGATACTCCATCAGCAGGGCCTCATTGCAGGTGGAGGCCACCTCCGCAACGAAGATCACATAGTCCGAATCAATGGGATTCTGGTGCCGGTTGGAAAGATAGGAATGCAGGGCGTGGCCCATTTCGTGGGCCAGGGTAAAGAGACTGTCCAGGGAGCCGGTATAGTTCAGCAGCACATAGGGATGGACCTTGGTGCCCGCGGAGTAGGCGCCACTGCGCTTGCCCCGGTTCTCGTATACGTCGATCCAGCGGTTTTCAAAGCCCTCCCGCAGAATCTTCCGGTATTCCTCCCCCAGGGGATGCAAGGCATCGTAAACCGTCTGCTTGGCATCGGCGAAGGGAATGTTCTTCCGCACCTCCGGCACAAGGGGGGTGTACACATCGTAGAAGTGGAGCTCCTCCACCCCCAGCAGCTTTTTGCGCAGGGATACATAGCGGTGCATTTTGTCTATATTCCGGTGGACTGCCTCAATCAGATTGTCGTACACCGACAGGGGCACATTGGTGCCGTCCAGAGCCGCCTCCCGGGCAGAACCGTATTTCCGGGCGGAGGCATAGAATTTCTGCTGCTTGTTCTGGGCATCCAGCAGGGCCGCCGCGGTATTTTGGAACTGGCCCAGGGTGGTGTAAAGGTTTTGATAGGCGCTTTTCCGCAGGGTCCGGTCGCCGCTCTCTTCCAGGGTGATAAAGGTGCTCTGGCTCAGGGCATGGGCGTTCCCCTCCCTGTCCACCGCGTCGGGATACCGCAGGTCCGCGTTCAAAAGGCTCCCGTAAATGCTGTCCGGGGCGCCGGCCATCTCCGACGCCGCTGCCAGAAGCCGCTCTTCCGGGGCGGAAAGGGTGTGTTCCTTTCTCCGGCGCTGGTCCGTCAGATACCGGCGGAATCGCTCCAGCCGGGGGCAGTCCCGGTAAAACCCATCCAGCGTCTCCTCCGAAAGAGCCATGATCTCCGGGGTTGCGAAGCTGAAGGCCGCCCCCAGGGCCGCAGCCGCGCTGAAATACCGGCCGCTGAGGCCCTGATAGAAGGAATTGCGGGTGTCCTGATCGGCAGCCCGCATGGCATAGTTGCCCAGGGCCTCCAGAGCGGTATCCGTCTCCTCCAAAAGGGCCAGAAAGGCGCAGAGGGTCTGGCCGGACTCTCCCAGGCGGCCCGCAAAGCCCTGGATGGTTTTCTCTTTTCCCATCACCCGGTCCAGCGCCTGCTGCCAGGCATCGTCCGAGGGGAACAGGTCTTCCAGCGCCCAGGTATCCTCTCTGGGAATATCCCGGCGCTCACGAATGGCATTTGAATCCGACATGACAAACCTCCAAAAATGTTTCTTACCGGGTATTATACCACGAATTGCACAAATTTCCAGCATGGGCGGAAAGTTTTCTCTGCATTGTATTTTTATGCACACTGTGCTATAGTAGCCCTGGGTGAAGCATATGAAAAAACAACTTTCCGGTATCCTGATTTTGATGGGTACCACCATTATCTGGGGGTCTGCCTTTATCGCCCAAAGCGTGGGCATGGACAAAATCGGCCCCTTTACCTTCCAGGCCATCCGCTGTCTCCTGGCGGTGCTGTTCCTGTTCCCCGCATCGGCCCTGTTTTCCGGGGGAGCCGGCTTTTGGAAGGGCTGGAAAAATCCCGTCCTGTGGAAATCGGGGCTGATCTGCGGTCTGGCTCTGTTCGTGGCCTCCAGCCTGCAGCAGATCGGTCTTGTGTATACGGATGCAGGAAAAGCTGGATTCTTAACCGCTATGTATATTGTTTTTGTGCCTTTTCTGGGTTCATTTGTGGGCCGGAAGCCGGGCCGCAACGCTCTTTTGAGCCTTCCCGTTGCCGTGGTTGGCCTGTATCTGCTCAGCTGTACCGGCGCCAGCGGCATCAACAAGGGAGACGTTCTGCTGCTGGGCTGCGCCGTGGCCTTCTCCGTGCAGATCCTGCTCATTGACCGGCACTGCGGCGCTCTGGACGGCCTACGGCTCAACTGCGTGCAGGCATTGGTAGTGGCCATTCTCTCGGTGCCCTGCGCCCTTTTGACGGAAACCATCGAGCCAGCTGCCATTGCCCAGTGCTGGCTGCCCCTGGGCTACGCGGGTGTTCTTTCCATGGGTGTTGCCTATTCTTTGCAGATTGTGGGCCAGAAGCAGGTGGCTCCCACCGCCGCCGCTCTGGTGATGAGTCTGGAAAGCGTATTCGCGGCCCTCTTCGGCTGGCTCCTGCTCCACGAGACCATGACCGTTTTCGAAAAACTGGGATGCGTGCTGGTGTTCGGAGCGGTGATTCTGTCCCAGCTGCCGGAAAAGAAAAAGCTGCCGGCCCATCCCTTGTCTGACTGAGTCCGCCGAAGGACGGTTTCCCGGGTGGTTTCTCTTGCGCTTCCATACCCAGGGAAAAGCCCAAAGAGTTTGGATAACCAAAGAAACTGCCCCATTCAGGAAGAACCGCACAAAAGAAAACTGTCATTGCGAACACGCCGTGATCGCAATGACAGTTTTCTTTTTGTAATTTGGGCGAAAGGCTTTCCCGGCGAGACAGTCCCCCCTGTTAGGGTTCGTCCGGGAACAGGTTCCGGATGGCAGCGCGGGCAGCTTCCTGCTCGGCCCGCTTTTTGCTGCGGCCCTCGCCCTGGCCCACCATGCCGCCGTTGAGAGACACCGCCACGGTAAAATGCTTATCGTGGTCGGGTCCGCTCTCACCGGTCAGGGTGTAGCTCAGCACCTGGTTCTTTTTCTGCTGAACCAGCTCCTGGAGCTTGGTCTTGTAGTCTGTGTTGTGCATCTGGCTCACCGGCACCTCCACCAGAATGAAGGTTCTGATGAATTTCTGGGCCGCTTCGATGCCGCCGTCCAGGAAACAGGCGGCAATCACAGACTCCACCGCGTCGGCCAGGATGGAATCCCGGCTGCGGCCGCCTCCCTGCTCTTCCCCATGGCCCAGCATCAGGTGGTCTCCCAGGTGGATCCGGGCGGCGACGGACGCCAGGGTTTTCTCGCAGACCATGTCCGCCCGCATCCGGGTCAGCTCGCCCTCGGGACGGTCCGGGAAATTCCGGTACAGGTATTCCGCAACCAGCATTCCCAGAATGCTGTCTCCCAGAAACTCCAGCCGCTCGTTGCTGAGCAGGCTGTTGTGCCAGCGCTCGTTGGCGAAGGAGGAGTGAGTCAGCGCATTCTGAAGCAGGGAAATATTATGA
>JAXEMQ010000206.1:0-23903 GCA_034099845.1 Faecousia sp. | reverse complement strand
CCATACAGAACAGCTCCGCCACCATCTCGTTCATGCGCTTGGCGCCCAGGCTGCCAAAGGCGGAGAGCACCACGGGGCCGTCGCCCAGCCCCAGCTTCTGCCGGGCGGATTTCTTGTCCTCGTACAGGAAATCCTGCTGAATGGGCATGCCCACCACCTCCACCCTTTCGGGATGGGCATAGCAGGCCACGCTCTCTTCGAAGGCCACCAGCACCCGGGTTGCCCGCCGGGCTGCCATTTTGGTGGTCACTCCGGGAACGGCGTTGCTTTCATGGACGCAGGTGGGAATGCCCATTTTGCTTCCGGCGTACAGAGCCGGGAAGCTGGCATAGCCCCCGGTGCCGATGATCACATGGGGCCGAAACTCCCGGAAGATCTCCCTGCAGGTTTTGGTTGCCTTGCGCACACAGTCCACGGCGTGAAGGTTCTGCCTGAGTCCTTCCAGATTCTTTTTTCTGCTCAGGCCGGACCCGGGAAGGGTCCGCAGCTCATAGCCCGCCTGGGGCACCAGCTTTTCTTCCATGTGGCCCTGGGCACCGATAAACAGGATCTTGCAGTCCGGATGCCGCCGACGCATTTCCCCCGCAATGGCAATGGCGGGATTGATGTGTCCGGCGGTTCCGCCGCAGGTAAAGATCAGATTCAAACCAATATCCTCCTGAATGCGCGCCTTTGTACCCAAAGATCCGGATGGTCACTGGGGGTATTCCCCCTTTTCCGGTTCCGCACAGGCTTTTCGGTACGGCGCGGGTTTTGTTTTTCTGCTCCCGTTTCGGGATATATTCAGCACGATTCCCATTTCCCCCAGATTCACCGCCAGCGCCGTGCCGCCGTAGGAAAAAAAGGGCAGCGCGATGCCGGTGGAGGGAAGCAGGTTCGTGACAACACACAAATTAAGACAGGTCTGCACCGCGATCAGGGTCACAAGCCCCGCGGCAAAGACGGTGGAAAAGCGGTCCCGGGCCTTCAGCGCAATGCGGTAGCCCCGGCCGATCAGCAGAGCCAGCAGCACCATAATGGCAAGGGCGCCCAGAAGGCCCAGCTCTTCACAGGCAATGGCGAAGATATAGTCATTGTACTGAAAAGGCAGATACAGATATTTCTGTCTGCTTTTTCCGTAGCCCAGGCCCAGCACGCCGCCGGAACCGATGGCGTAAAGGGACTGCAAAATCTGGTAGCCCGTGTCTCCGGGGTCCAGCTCCGGGCGAAGCCAGGCGGAGATCCGATCCCCGGCATAGCCCATCAGCCGGACGTAAACCAGTAAAAATACCACGGCGCCGCCCACCCCAAGGGCGATCCAGCGCAGCCGGGTCCCCGCGATAAACATCATCACCACAGCCACCATACCCATAAGCATAATGGCACTCAGGTGTTTTTCCAGTGCCAGCGGCACCAGAATGCCCAAAAGGGCCGTGCCGAAACCCAGCACCCCGTAGCGGAAGGTCCGGCATTTTTCGCCGTAGTTTGCCGTCAGCCGGGCAAACACCAGAATTTCGGTAAATTTCGCGATTTCAGAGGGCTGAAACTGGATGCCCGCCAGGGAAATCCAGCGTTTTGCCCCGTTTACCTCCTGGCCCACCACCAGCACGCTGAGCAGAAGCACAATGCTGATGCCGTAAAGGGGCCAGGCAAACCGATACCACAGCCCCGCCGGGATCCGGCTGAAGCCATACATAGCAGCGATGCCCAGAACGGCGCATACCGCCTGCTTTTGCAGGTACTTGGTGGTGATGGCATAGCCCGTATCATAGGCGCTCTGGGCAGAGCTGGCGGAATACAGCACCGCCAGACCCACAGCCAGCAGCAGCAGTGTAAGAATCAGGAAGGGAAGATCCACCCGTTCGCCGGTTTCCCGGCGGTCCTCTTTGGCAAGCAGATTCCGCTCTGCCGCCATAGAACGCTCCTTTCGGTTACCGGAGGCTGGAAATGCTCAGCCAGGCCACCACACACATGAGGGCGGAAACCGCGCTGAATACCAGCACGATCTTCTCCTCTTTCCAGCCGCACATCTCGAAATGGTGATGGATGGGGGCCATTTTAAACAGCCGTTTGCCGTGGGTTGCCCGGAAATAGGCAACCTGAATGATGTCCGACATGGTTTCCACAATGTATACAAAGCCCGCGAAAATCAGCACCAGAGGAATGTCCAGAGCAAAGGCAAGTCCGCAGACCACGCCCCCCAGGAACAGGGAGCCGGTATCGCCCATAAACGCCTTGGCGGGATGCCAGTTGAATTTCAGAAAGGCCAGCAGGCCGCCCACCAGGGCCGCCGGCAGGACAGCCGCGTCCATCCGGTCCATGGCCACGGCGGCAAAGGTGAAGAACAGCAGCACAGGAATGGTCACGGAGCTGCTCAGGCCGTCCACGCCATCGGTGAGGTTTACGGAGTTAACACAGCCCACGATGACAAACATACCGAAAATACCGTAGACAATGGGAGGAATAAAATATCGCTCCCCCAGGAAGGGAATATACAGGTCGCAGGTCAGAATGCCGCTCATATACAGCACATACAGGAACACGCCGGAGACCGCCGCCTGCAGCATGGCCTTCTGAAACGCGGTCAGGCCCATGTCCCGGCGATTCTTCACCTTGCAGAAGTCATCCAAAAAGCCAATCATGGCAAAGCAGGTGGCCAGGGCAAAGACAAAAAAGGAGCTGTATTCCTGAATCCAGTGCAGATTGCCGATGATGCACACAAGACTGCCCAGAATAAACATCAGGCCCATCATCAGGGGTGTACCCGCCTTGCTGTTGTGCCAGGTGGGGCCGATGGAGCGGATGGACTGGCCGGCCTTCAGCGCCCGCAGCACAGGCAGCAGAAGATAGCCGAATAATCCGGATACGGCGGCGCAGGCAACGGCAGTGATAATCAAACGAATCATTGAGGATTTCCTCCGTTCAGGTCTTTTTGATAGTTCAGAAACTGGTCCAGGATGTTCTCCATATGCATTCCGCGGCTGCCCTTGAAGAGCAGCACATCTCCGGGCCTGGCAATCCGCTGCAGCTCGCACTGCAGCGCCGTCTGGTCAGAGAAAGCCAGAGCACGGCTGTCAGGCATACCGCCGGTGAGGCAGCCGCTGACCACCCGCGAGGCATTGGGGCCGTAGGCCAGCACCCAGTCAACCCGCTCGGCAGCAATGCGGCCAACCCGGTAGTGTTCCGCGGAGGCCCGGTCGCCCAGCTCCAGCATATCTCCCAGCACGGCAATTTTCCGGCCTTTTTTTTCTCCCAGCACATGGAGGGATGCCTCCATGGATTCCGGGCCCGCATTGTAGCAGTCTTTGATAAAGGTAAAGCCGAACCGGCAGAAGGTCTCCTGTCTGCCTGCCAGATTCTTGAAATTCAGCAGACTGGTCTGAATTTTTTCCGGAGGAACCCCCAGCTCCAGGCCCACGGCGATGGCCGCCATGGCGTCGCTGACGAAATGCCGCCCTTCCAGATGCATTTCCACCGGGAAGGAGCGCTCCCCCTGGTCCACCCGGAACCGGAGGAAGCCGTCTTCACTCCGGATGTCGCCGCGGCGGCAGGCGCAGCCCTCGTCGGAACCGAAATAGCGCACGGTCTGAGGGATTACCTGGTCCAGATTGCGCAGCATCACGTCATCGCCGTTGAGCAGCAGCAGACCATCGGGGGCCATTCCTTCGGCGATCTCCATTTTGGCCTTCAGAATGCCGGAAACGGTACCCAGGAATTCAATGTGGGCCGTTCCGATGTTGACGATTACCGCCACATCCGGCTTTCCGATCTGGGAAAGGTAGGCCATTTCCCGGAAATGGTTCATGCCCATTTCCAGCACGGCCACCTGGGTATCCTCCGGCATGGCCAAAATGGCCATGGGCATGCCGATGTCGTTGTTGTGGTTTGCCGGGGTCTTGGCGGTGCGGAAGGTACTTTCCAGCACGGCGGCCACCATTTCCTTCGTGGTGCTTTTTCCCACGGAGCCGGTGATGCCCACCACCTTCATGGACAGCCTTTGCCGCTCTCCGGCGGCAATTTTCCCCAGGGCAATCCGGGTATCCTCCACCACAATGGCGGGATAGTCCCCCGTGACCCGGCTGCACAGCACGGCAGCCGCGCCTTTTTCCATGGCAGCGGGGACAAACGCGTTGCCGTCCCGGGCCCCCTGAAGGGCTACAAACAGCTGTCCCTTCTGCAAGAGCCGGGTATCGTTGCTGGCTCCCAGAAATTCCACATTTTCATATTTCTCTTCCACGAAGCCGCCGCACCAGGCGGCAGCCTGCTTCAGGGTGATTTTACTCATGACGGTTCCTCAATTCCAGCAGGGCATCCCGGACCTCTTCCCGCTCGTCCAGATGATTTTTATGGCCGCCGATATCCTGATAGGTCTCATGGCCTTTTCCTGCCAATACTATTATATCATCTTTTTCCGCAATGTCCAGTGCATATCTGATGGCCTTTCTCCGGTCCTCAATCACAGTATATTCCCCCATGCCCGGTTCTACGCCGGCAAGAATATCCCGGATGATGGCCATGGGCTCCTCCGTGCGGGGATTGTCCGAGGTGATGACCGCAATATCCGATTTCTTCACGCCGATGGCGCCCATGATGGGCCGTTTGATGGGATCCCGGTCACCGCCGCAGCCGAAAACGGAAATGAGTCTTCCCTTGCAGAAGTCCCGGACGGAGGAGAGCACGTTTTCCAGGCCATCCGGCGTGTGGGCATAGTCAATCAGCACCGTATAGGGCATGCCCGGGGTGGGCACCACCTCAATGCGGCCCTTGACACCGGCAGCGTTTCTCAGGGACGCGGCGCAGTCCTCCAGAGAAATCCCCAGCTCCCTGGCGCAGCCCAGCACCGTCAGTGCGTTGTAAACCGTAAACCTTCCGGGAATGGGCACCTGAACGTCCACATTGCCTACGGTAAAGCGCACGCCGGTGGCATGGAGCTCCACCCGCTCCGCCTTCAGCATGGCATCTGCGTGCTCCGCCACGGTGAGCACCGGGCAGCATGCCCCGGCCATCATCCGTCCGGCGTAAGGATCGTCCGCGTTGATGACCGCGTGGTCGCAGCGGGCGAACAGCTCCGCCTTGGTATCGCAGTAGGCATCCATAGTTTTGTGGAAATCCAAATGGTCCTCCGTCAGATTGGTAAAGGCCGCCACCGTGTAGTGGATACCGCCGATACGGTCCAGGGCGATGGCGTGGCTGGAAACCTCCATCACCACATATTGGCATCCGGCAGCGTACATCTGCGCAAACAGCTCCTGCAATTCCAGACTGTCCGGGGTGGTGCGCTCGGAGGCGACGGGCCGGGAGCCGATGAGATTTCCCATGGTGCCCACCAGCCCCACCTTGGCCCCCAGCACGGTTTCCAGCACATTCTTCAGCAGCAGGGTGACGGAGGTTTTTCCGTTGGTGCCGGTGATGCCGATGATCTTCATTTTGTCGGCGGGGCGGCCGTAGAAGTTGCAGGCAATCCGGGCAAGGGCCTGCCGGTCGGAGGGCACCAGCACATAGGGCACATCCTCCCGGGGTTTTTGGGCCGTCACCACCACCCGGGCCCCCTTTTCCATTGCCATGGGAATAAACCGGTTGCCGTCGGCGGCAAAGCCGGAAATGGCCGCGAACAGGCCCCCTTCGGTTACCTTCCGGGAATCATAGGCAACGGAGGAAATCTCCATGCTGAGGTCCGCGCAGCACTCCGTCACGTCCACATCCTGTAAAAGCGCTTCCAGTTTCATAGCTTCCTCCTGTATCTTTGGTGCCTCAATCCGAGGCGGAAACGTCCGCAAAGCGTACACGGACAGTATTTCCGATAAACGTTGTTTCTCCAGGGGCCGGCTCCTGGCTCACGGCGATTCCCGAAAGCTCCAGGTTGCCGTCCGGCAGGATGGAAAGCCCCAGCTGTCCTGCAAGAGCCGTGCACTGCTGGCGGTTTTTCCCCCTCAGATCCGGCACGGTTACCTGCCGGCTCTCCGGGCCGGTATCCAGGTACAGCAGCACCTGACCGGTGCCCGGCAGCTGCTGTCCCGCCTCCGGAACCTGCTGGACAACCGACTCTCCGCTGCCCAGTATCCGGCAGGAAATGCCCTGGGTCTTCGCCAGATGCTCCGCGTCTTTCCGGGTCAGCCCCCGGTAATCCTCCAGGGTTACCTCCCGGGCAGCCGCGTCCTCCGGTTCATAGCACCGCTCCACCCCCAGGTAGGGCAGAATGTCTCCCATCACGGCCCCCACGGTGGGCGCCGCCATAACGCCGCCGGAAATATAGATACCGGTGCTGCGGGAGGGTGTATCCAGAGCCGCCAGTACAATATACTCCGGATCGTCCATTGGCGCAATCCCCACAAAGGAAACAATTTTATCCAGCACCCGCTGGCCGTTCTCGTCGAATACGTCGATTTTTTCACTGGTTCCCGTCTTTCCCCCAATGGAAAAGCCGGTGACATTGGCGTTTTTGGCCGTTCCCTCCGTCACCACGGAGCGAATAAGGGTCCGCATGGTTTCGGAGGTTTCCGGCTTGATGGTTCTGCGCACCACGGTGGGTTCCTGCAAAAATACGGTTTTTCCCTGGGCATCCTGAATTTCGGATACAATGTAGGGCTCCAGCAGCGTTCCCCCGTTGACCACCGAGGCAATGGCCCGGACCAGCTGCAAGGGGGTGATTTTAAAGGTCTGGCCGAAGGAGCCGGAGGTCAGGGAAGCGGTGCCCCATTTGTCCGTATTGGTGACCAGTGCCTTGTCAAAGAAAACGCCCTTGCTTTCGCCGGAAAGGTCGATGCCGGTTTTTTCCAGAATGCCGAAATTCTTGACATAGTCGTAAAACCGCTGGCCTCCCAGCTTCAGGGCGATATGGGCAAAGGCCAGGTTGCAGGAATTCTGCAGTGCCTGGGGGGTCTTTTCCGCGCCGTGTCCGGCAGAGCGCCAGCAGTGCAGCAACTGGGACCGGCCCGGGATCTTCTCCGCACCGCGGCAGTAAAAGGAGGTTTCCAGATCGATGGCCCCACAGTCCAGAGCCGCCGCCATGGTCAGCACCTTGAAGGTGGATCCGGGCTCATAGCCATCGGAGAGCACCCGGTTCCGCCACTGCTTCAGCCGGGCCTTGCCCAGCTCCTCCCGGTAGCTCTGCCTGAGGGCGGTGTACGCTTCGCTTCCTTCCGGGCAGGCAAGATATTGGGCCCGCAGTTCCTCCAGCTCCGCCGAAACAGCGGGATCGGCAACGGTCTGGTAGTTGTTGGGATCAAAGTTTCCCAGGGTTGCCATGGCCAGAATCTCCCCGGTTTTGCAGTTCATAACCAGGCCGAAGGCTCCGTTTTGCACATCGTAGCGGGTTATGGCCTCCTGAAGCCGGTTTTCCAGGCACCCCTGAACGGTGGTATCCAGGGTCAGGATTACATTGCAGGCCCCGGAGGCCTTCACCAGATTTTCATAGGAATAGGGCATATCCATTTCGTTGTTGCCCTTTGTGGTCACAACTTTCCCGGGCCTGCCGGAAAGGAAGCTGTCGTAGGCGGCCTCCACCCCTTCACAGCCCTGGCCGGAAATATTGGTAAAGCCGATGACCTGGGACGCCAGGCTTCCGTAGGGATAGCTCCTCCGGGAGGAGGGCTCCAGGTGCACCCCGGATATCTCCTCCCGGGCTATGTACGCCCGGATTTCATCGGCGGTCTCCCCCTCAATGCCTCCCGCCACCTGCTTATACCGGAGGCGGGTATCCCGGCTCTGCTCCAGAATCCACTGGGGATCCTTTTCCAGGAGTTTACCCAGAAAGGCGGAGAGCTTGAAAAGGTCCGCTCCGGACTGCTTCAGCTCATGGGGATCCAGGTAGACATTTTCCACGCCCACGGTGGATGCCAGAATGTTCATGTTCCGGTCATACACCGTCCCCCGCTCTGACAGCACCGGAGTGGACCGGGTCTGATTGTTCAGGGCCTTGGCGGTGTAGTAGCCGTAATCCACCACCATCAGCCGCAGAAGCCGGGCGGCAATGGGCAGAAACGCCAGTACCCCCAGCACCAGCGCCGCCAGGCGGATGCGCAGGTGCTGCCCGCTGTCCATCCGGACCCGGCGAAAGGTCTTCGCGTTGGTTTTTTTCATGGCTCCCGGTCCTTCCGGCAGCCGGATGTTCAGAATGGGCAGCAAGGGAAACCCTCGCCGCCCATTCGCAGCTGCCGCTTAAAGTGTATGACCGGGATTGGCTGTTATGATACGCTTCCAATCTCCCAATCCGTAAAAACCTCAGCCTTGCTCTCGTCTACACCACTCAGCAGCCCTTTTACAAACCAAACGAAATCCTCCCAGGCAGTGGGCTCTTCCGGCGTCCGGCCTACGGAAACAAAAATCTCCCTGTGTTCCAGATCCGCCGCCGGGACCATACCCAGCTTTTCCGCCTGGGCCTGCACCGCTTCCAGATTCAGGCTTGTGCGGTACAGATGCTCCAGCCTGGCGTTCTCCCGCTTGATGGCGGAGAGCTGCTCCGACTGGGCGTTGTACTGCTGCATGGCAGCCCGGAGCTGGAAAGCCCCCACCGCCAGCACCACCAGCATCAGAAGGGCCACGGCAATGCCGCACACCGCCACCGGGTCCACATAAACGCAGCGTTGGACTTCTGCTCTGGGCGCCCTGGGGAGAAGAGACTTCTTCTCTTTTTTCTTCCTGGCCTGCACCTCACTGCCATAGACATAAAACTGGCCGACATATTGAATGACAGGTTTTTGATCCATTTTCAATTCCTCCGGCGTTTCTCAGCGTTTCTGGCAAATGCGAAGCTTGGCGCTTCTGGCTCTGGGATTGCGCTCCAGCTCCTGGGGAGCAGCTACAATGGGCTTGCGGGTCAGAATGTCCACCTGGGGCTTCCGGCCGCAGACGCACACCGGAAATTCCGGCGGGCAGATGCAGCCCTTGGCCGCGGCGGCCATGGCATTTTTTACGATCCGGTCTTCCAGCGAATGGAAGGTGATCACTGCCAGCCGTCCGCCGGGATTCAGCAGGGGGATGGCGTCTTCCATGGCCTTTGCCACGGAATTCAGCTCGTCGTTCACCGCGATGCGGATTGCCTGGAAGCTGCGCTTGGCCGGATGCTGCTTTTCCCGCAGAGCGGCAGGCGGCATGGCCGAGCGGATCACATCCACCAGCTCCAGGGTGGTGCGGATGGGGGCCGTCTCACGTCTGCGGACGATTGCCGAAGCAATGGCCGGGGCGTACCGCTCCTCGCCGTATTCGTATAGGATTTTTTTCAGTTCTTCATAGGACCAGGTGTTCACCACCGTGTCCGCAGTCAGGGCGTCACCGCCGTCCATGCGCATATCCAAAGGGGCGTCCGCCATGTAGGAAAAGCCCCGCTGGCCGTCGTCCAGCTGAGGGGAGGATACGCCCAAATCCAGCAGAATCCCATCCACGCCGGAAATGCCCAAGCCCTCCAGCACGGAAGCCATCCGGCAGAAATTGGAATGCACCAGCGTCACCCGGTCCCCGTAGGGGGCCAGACGCTCTCCTGCCGCCTTCAGGGCAACCGGATCCCGGTCAATGCCGATGAGACGGCCGGTGGTCAGTCTTTCGGCAATCCGGCAGGAATGACCGGCGCCGCCCAGGGTACCGTCCACATAGATGCCCTCCGGGCGGATGTTCAGCCCGGTGACGCACTCCTCCAGGAGCACGGAAACGTGATGAAACCCGCTCATAGTCCGATTGCCTCCAGTGATGCCAGCAGCTTTTCGGGGGTAAGGTTCTCTTCCTCAAACCTGCGGAATTCCTCGCAGTCCCAGATCTCTGCCTGACCGGCACGGCCTACGATCATTACCTCCCGGTCGATGCCGGCATAGGACTGAAGAAAGGGTGTGAGCGCAAAACGGAACTGCTTGTCGGGGCTGCACTGGGCCGCGTTCATGAAAATCAGGCTGGTGGCGCCGGCCCGCTGAGAAATGCTCAGATTGTTGTAGTTGTCGCTGAGCTTCTGCCACTCGGCAGCGGTATACACCGTGAGGCAGCGATGGCCGCAGTTGACGCCCAGGGTCACAAAAAAGCTTTCTCCCAGCTCTTCCCGGAGCTTCGCCGGGACGATCAGACGGTTTTTGTCGTCCATCCGGGCGGTATACTTGCCGATCATTGCCTCATCTCCTCTCCCTTTTACTCCACTTTACATCCACTTTACTCCATTTTTGTACAGTATACTTCCTCGCCCGAAAAAAATCAATCTTTTTTTGTAGATTTCTACGGAGATGAACCGTTTTTTCCTGAATTTTCCGAATATTCAAACGTTTGTTTTATTATTTGACTAAGTCAGCACCACTTCTCCTTCTTCTATCCGCAGACGGATTTTCACCGGCTTTCTGCCGGAGCGCAGCAGGTAGGCGGCCAGCTTATCCTCCACCTGGGTCTGCACCAGCCGGCGCAGCTGCCGGGCGCCGCCGGGTCCCGTGCACCTTCCGGCCAGCTCCTGGGCCAGGCCCTGGGGGAACACCAGCTGCACGCCCAGGGAGGCGGCCCGGTTCGTCAGCTGCTGCAAGTATTTCTGGGCAATGGCCTCCATAGCCCCGGGGGACAGGGGATCAAAGCAGACAATCCCGTCCAAACGGCCCAGAAACTCCGGGGTGAAGGTCTGCCGCAGCGCTTCCTCCACCAGCCCCTTTTTCCCGTCGGAGCAGAAGCCCAGGCCCTCCCCCCGGAGGCTCCCCCCAACGTTGGAGGTCATAACCACAATGGCATTTTTGAAGCTGACCCGTCTGCCTGTGGAGTCCGTCAGCACGCCTTCCTCCATGATTTGCAGCAGCAGGCCCAGCACCTCCGGGTGGGCCTTTTCCAGCTCATCCAGCAGCACCAGACAGTAGGGTCTTCGGCGGACGGCCTCCGTCAGCTTTCCGCCCTCTTCAAAGCCCACATAGCCGGGAGGGGCGCCGATGAGCCGGGACACGGAGTGCTTTTCCATATACTCCGTCATATCCAGCCGGATCATGGCCTCCCGGCTTCCGTACACCTCCGCCGCCAGTGCCCTGCACAGCTCGGTTTTTCCCACACCGGTGGGACCGGCAAACAGCAGGCAGGCTCTGGGCCGGCTGGGGTCGTGGATGCCGCTGTAGCCCCGGCGCACCGCCGAGGCGGCTGTCTTCACCGCCCTGGTCTGGCCGCAGACATGACTGGACAGCAGCCCCTCCAGGTTCAGCAGCCGCTCCCGCTCTCCGGAGGTCAGCCGTCCCACGGGAATCCCCGTCCGGGCGGACACCACCCAAGCAATGTCGGAGGCGGTGACGGCCCTGGCCCGCTTCCCGTCCGGGGCGTGCTCCATCAGGGTCTGAACCCGGTCCCGCAGCTCCGCCGCTTTTTCAAACCGCCGCTCCCGCACCGCCTCGTGGAGCTCCTCCTCCAGAGCCTTCCGGGCGGTGGAGCCCCGGGCGCAGCAGGTTTCCTCCATTTTGGCCCGGGCAGCCCCCTCGTCCAGCAGATCGATGGCCTTATCCGGCAGGTTGAGCTCCGGAAGATACCGGACGGACAGCCGCACCGCCTCCTTCATGGCCTCGTCCGTAATCCGCAGGTGATGGTGCTTTTCCAGCCCCGGCTTCAGGGCCCGCAGAATCCCCAGGGCCGTTTCCGGGTCCGGCTCCTCCACGTTCACCGGCCGGAACCGCCGCTCCAGAGCCGCGTCCTTTTCAATATATTTCCGGTACTCCTCCCGGGTGGTTGCCCCCACCATCTGCAGTTCTCCCCGGCCCAGGGCAGGCTTCAGGATGTTCGCCGCGTCAATGGCCCCCTCCGCCGCCCCCGCGCCCACAATGGTGTGCATCTCATCCACAAAGAGAATCACATCCCCGCTGCGGCGGATTTCCGCCAAAACATCCCGGAGCCGTTCTTCAAACTCTCCCCGGTATTTGGTTCCCGCCACCAGGCTGGCCATGTTCAGGCTGTACAGCCGCTTGTCCTTTAGCTGGGGCGGCACGTTTCCCAGGGCCATCCGCTGGGCCAGGCCCTCGGCAATGGCCGTTTTCCCGACTCCCGGCTCCCCCACCAGGGCGGGATTGTTCTTATTCTTCCGGCAGAGAATGCCGATGACCATATCAATCTCCCTGTCCCTGCCGATCACCGGATCCATGGACACCGCTTTCTGGACCAGATCCTCACTGAATTGCTCCAACAGTTTCATATTGACCGCCTCCTTCTTTCGGTTCTCTCCGGAACCCCACTGCAAATAGTCCAGCGTATGGGTAAACAGCACATCGGTGCTGACGCCATAGGTTTTCAGCATTTCTCCGGCAGCGCAGTCCGTCTCCCGGGCCAGAGCCAGCAGAATATGTCCCGGCTCCACCTCCCGCTTTCCCTGATGTCTGGCCTCCCGGGCGGAAAGCCGCAGGATTTTTCTGGCCGCCCGGGTAAAGCCCTGGGGCAGGGGCAGGGATTGGTCCCCCCAGCCATACAGGAGGATGGTAAGGGCCTGGGCGCTTTCGCTCTCCAGTCCCAGGCACCGCAGCAGCTGTCCCGTCTCCCCGGGGGCCTCTCCCAGGGCCAGCAGCAGATGCACAGACCCTACATAGCTGTGCCCCATGCTTTTGGCCAAAGCGGCGCTTGCCCGAATCAGCTCCAGTGTGCGCGCGCTGTAGTGCATGTCCATTCCCCCTTTTCAGCTGGAAGTGTGGACAGCCCCGGGGGAAAATATACCTGATAAAAAATCATAAAAAAGAATTGCTTTTTTCCAAATCCATGTTAGAATATAGGTGCATTCGTTTAAATGCACACTCGAAACGACAATAGGAGGTGTTTTCCAATGGCTTACAATATTACCGATGCTTGCGTCAAGTGCGGTTCCTGTGCTGAGCAGTGCCCCGTAGAAGCTATCTCCGAGGGTGAGGACAAGTACGTAATCAACCCCGATGTCTGCGTCAGCTGCGGCTCCTGCGCCGATCAGTGCCCCGCCGAAGCAATCGAGGAAGGCTGATTCTCCGGAATCACGATCGGCCTGCGCCTATCGCGCAGGCCGATTTTTCTGAAAGAGGTGGCCAAATGGAGACACTTTTTAACGGCTTTACCCTGGAAATTCCCGAAAACGCTTTTCCCTTGAGCACGGACTCCATGGTTCTTGCCCACTTCGCGCGGCTGCCGAAAAATGCCCGGGTGCTGGACCTGGGTTCCGGCTGCGGCACCCTGGGCACCCTTCTGTGCGCCAAAGAAGACAGCTGCCGTGTCACCGGCATAGAGCTTTCAGAAAGCGCCCACCTGGCGGCCCTGGAAAACATCCGCCGCAACGGTCTTGACTCCCGTCTGGAAAGTATATGTGCCGATCTGCGGCAGATACCTGAGCGGATTCCCGCCGGCAGCTTTTCCTGCTGCGTCAGCAATCCCCCCTATTTTTCCGGCGGTCCGGCGGCCAGGCTCCTGCTTGCCCGGCGGGAGGACGGCTGCTCCCTGGAGGACCTTCTGAAAAGCGCCGCCTGGGCCCTCAAATACGGCGGGGATCTGTTCCTCGTGCACCGTCCGGAACGGCTGGGAGAGCTTTTGCGCCGGGCAGGTCCCTATCAGCTGGAGGCAAAGCGCCTGTGTCTGGTCCGCCATCGACCCGGAACGGCCCCCAACCTGATTCTTTTGCAGCTGCGCAAGGGCGGAAAACCGGGGTTAAGCTGGGAAGAATGGAATTTAACCGACGAAACCGGGACCCCCACCGCGGTCTACCGGGAAGTTTATCATATATAGGAGAATACCCATGGCTGGAATGCTGTATCTGGTCCCCACCCCTATCGGCAACCTGGGGGACATTTCCAAACGCGCCCGGGAAACCCTGGAAAGGGCGGACTTTATTGCCGCGGAGGATACCAGGGTTACCCTGAAGCTGCTGAACCACCTGGAGCTGAAAAAGCCCCTGGTGAGCTATTACGAACACAACAAGTCCTTCAAGGGCGAGAAAATTCTGGACCGGATCCTGGCGGGAGAAACCTGCGCCCTGGTATCCGACGCGGGCAGCCCCGCCATTTCCGACCCCGGCGAGGACCTGGTAAAGCAGTGCGCCGCATCAGGCATTCCCGTATGCGCCATTCCCGGTCCCTGCGCCGCCATCACCGCCCTGAGCATTTCCGGCCAGGCCACCGGCAGATTCTGTTTTGAAGGCTTCCTGTCCACGGCGAAGAAAAGCCGCCGGGAGCACCTGGACAGCCTGAAGGACGAAACACGCACCATGATCTTCTACGAAGCCCCCCATAAGCTGCTGAATACCCTGACCGATCTTTCCGAGACTTTCGGCAGCCAGCGTCCCATCAGTCTGTGTCGGGAGCTGACCAAGGTCCACGAAGAGGTGATCCGCACCACCCTGGGAGAAGCCCTGCAGCGTTATACCCAGGCGCCCCCCAAGGGGGAATTTGTGCTGATCGTGGCCGGCGCGCCGGAGAAGCAAAAAGAAACGCCCACCGCCGCCGATGCCGCCGGCCGGGTAAGCGCGCTGATGGCCCAGGGGCTTTCCCGGAAGGATGCGGTCAAGCAGACCGCCGCGGAGCTGGGACTGCCCAAAAACGCGGTCTACAGCGCCGCCCTGGAAGAAGAATAAGGGCAGCACCGCATAATGGGGCAAGGAGATTCGGCGAGAGATTTTGGCCCAAGCGAAAGTATGGAAAATGCGGGAATACTGGATGTATTCCCCATTTTTCATGCTGCACGATTGGGGCAAAAGATCCGCCGAAGTCCGCAGTTCCCATTGTGCGGTGTTGCCATAAGAGATACCCGACCGCAAGGCCGGGTATTTTTGCATCCAGCGGCACCGGGCCGCATAGGCTTTCCCGAAAGGGGGCCGGGCTATGATCATGGGCTTTATCTGGACCGGAATGGTTCTTCTGAGCATTGTCTCCGCCCTGGGATCGGGGCAGGGCGGCGCCCTGGCTGCCGCGGCCATGGGCGGTGCCCAGGAGGGCATTACCCTGTCCGTCGCCATTGGGGGCAGCCTGTGCCTCTGGTCCGGCGTAGGAAAGCTGATGGAAAAAAGCGGCATCACGAAGGCATTGTCCTTTCTGCTCCGGCCTCTTCTCTATTCGGTCTTTCCCGACTCCCGCCGGGACCCGGTCCTGGCCGGGGCCCTCAGCGCCAACATCACCGCCAATTTTCTGGGACTCGGCAATGCCGCCACCCCAATGGGCATCCAGGCGGCAAAGCGGCTGAACCGGGACCATTCCGACATAGCCTCCCATCAGCTCTGCCGGCTGATTGTGCTCAACACCGCCTCCATCCAGTTTTTGCCCACCAATGTGGCAGCCATCCGGGCGGGACTGGGCTGCGCCGCGCCCTTTGACATCCTGGGTCCCGTGTGGATTACAAGCCTTTTGTCCGCCGGACTGGGTGTGACCGCCGCCCTGATCCTTGGAAGGGTGTGGAAGCAATGAAGGACTATCTGGTGCCCGTTCTTCTGCTGCTGAGCTCCGCCCTTACCCTGGGGCGGAAGGAGGACAGCTACGGTCTGCTGCTGGAGGGAGCGGAAGAGGGACTGCGGCTGCTGAAAACCATCATCCCCGCTCTGGTCGTTCTGCTCAGCGCCGTTTCCATGCTCCGGTCCTCCGGTGCCATGGCGCTGCTGGAAAATCTGCTTGCGCCCCTGTTTCTCCGGCTGGGGATTCCCAAGGAGTGCGCCCTGCTGGTGCTGATCCGGCCCGTCAGCGGCAGCGCCGCCCTGGCTGTAGGGACGGACCTGATGCGAACCTACGGTGTGGATTCCGCCGTCGGACGCACCGCCGCCGTCATGCTGGGCTCCACGGAAACCACCTTTTATACCATCAGCGTCTACTTCGGGGCCGCCGGAATCCGGAAGACCCGCTACACCCTGCCCTGTGCCCTGTTTGCCGATCTCGTCGGCTTTGCCGCAGCCGCGGCCAGTGTGCGTCTGTTCTTTCCGACAGAATAAGGGCGAAAATATATCAAAATAGTAGGTATTCTTGCATATCTGTGATCGGTTTCAAAAAATCGCATTCTTCCCTGGGCCGAAAAAAGCGGCGCATGCCGGATGGTTTTTCGTGACCGTTGCAGAAAGTAAACCATTGTGAACACAAAAAAGAGCACCGGGCAACTGCCCGGTGCGCAAATATCTGGACTGTCAAATACCGATCTGTTCGGAGGCCGACACCATCCAGGGCGTCAGAAAATCGGCAAGGCTCTCATTGGACTGGACCATTCCGGCCATGAACCAATCGCTCACAACCCCGAGAACCGCGCTGATGTAGAAAACGCAGAGGTTATCGTACACTTCCCGGCTGGGCGCACCGGGGACCTGGTTGTAGGCATCCCGTGCCACCTGAATGGCCCTGGACCGGACCTTTTCAAAGATGTTATCCCGGGTATCGGAGGTCGAAAGTGCAAGAAACAGATCCCGATTCTCCCGGAGAAATGCCAACTGCGACAGAATATTCTCCCGAATTCTGGTAGCTTCGGAGCTTTCGCCCTTCCAGCGGATACCGGAGAGAATCCTGTTCTCCATTTCCGTTTTCAGCTGGGTAAGGTTCCGATAGTTCCGGTAGAAGGTGGAACGGTTGACACCGGCCCTCTCGCAGACCTGTGCCGGAGAAATATCGCTGAAGGCCTTTTCCTGGAGCAGCGCAACCAGGGCTGACGATAATTTCTGTTTTGTTTTTCTGATGCGTGCATCCTCTGCCATATAACCGCTCCCTTTGATTTTCATTCTTCGCATATCATAGCATGATATTTCAAAATAATCAACTATACATTTTGGTTTTTTTATTGAACGGATTTTGTAGCTTTGCTCTTTTTTCTCCTTGCGCATATACCCGAAAAAAGTAGAAAAAAGGATTGCGTCCCACCGGCTCCGGGACTATAATGGAACCATCACCGACTTGGATTTGCTCCAACGTACAGAGAAAGGACGATGCCCCATGGAAAATCTGTCCCGCCAGGAACGGGAACTGCGTACCTACAGGCTGCTGGATCGGCTGAACATCCCCTATAAGCGCATCGACCATGCCCCCGCTATGACCATGGAAGACTGCCTGGCCGTCGATCAGGCCCTGGATGTAAAGATGTGCAAGAATCTGTTCCTGTGCAACCGGCAGCAAACCGCATTCTATCTGCTGATGATGCCCGGCGACAAAAAGTTCCGTACCAAGGATCTTTCCTCCCAGCTGGGCTGCGCCCGGCTGTCCTTTGCCGACGAGCGCTTTCTGTTGGAATATCTGGACATCCATCCCGGCTCCGTCAGCATCATGGGTCTGATGAATGACAAGACCCATGCCGTGCAGCTGTTGGTGGACCGGGAGCTTCTCAAGGATGCTTTCATCGGCTGCCATCCCTGTGTCAACACCTCCAGCATGCGCATTGCCCGGGAGGACCTGTTTGGCAAATTCCTGGAGGCAGTAGGGCATGACTACCGGATCGTGGATCTGCCGGGGGACGAATCATGACCGGCCTCAAAACAGCCTCCGCCCAATGGCTGGAGACAGAGGATGGGTTTGGGCTCTGCACCCGGCCCCTGAGTGTGCTTCTGGAAGAAAAGGGCATCCGGGATACGGGCATTTCCCTTTCCAATTCCGCGGATGTGGAGAGCTATTATGACGACTGGCACCTGTATCGGATCGCGGGAGAGCCGCCGGTTTACAGCCTGCTGAAGCTGCGGGAGCAGGAGCGTGACTATGTGCCCGGTTTTTCCGATCGGGACGAGCCCTCGGTAACCCTGTCCTTTGTGGCCTTTCCCCTGGAGGTTTTTGAAAATCTTCCCCAGGGCTGCCAGCCGGGCAGGCCGGAAATGGAGCGCTTTGTAGACGCCTTTCGGGATGTGACCGAGCGTTTTACCCGGACGCACGACCCCCGTTTGCAGCAATATTTCAGCAATCCCGCCAACCGGGGCAGCTATCTGATCGGGCAGACCTATCTGCGCAAACTCCTTTCCCTCTTCCCCAGCGGCTGCATTCCCTTCCCGGACCGGCATCGGCTGGCTTCTGCCAGGCTTCTGCGGGGACTGGCGGAGCTCAACCGCCGTGCCGACAGGACCATTGTGGATTTTCAGCGCCGGGGCATCTTTCTTGCCGACCCACTTAACCCCACCCAGGAGGAGATGCAGGCGGTGCTTGCCTTCCATACGGGGAACCTGAGTCTCAATTCCTTCGCAGCGGAAATCAAGTTTCATGCCGATGCCCTGGTAAAATGGGCGGCCCGGATTCCCTACATCGGAAAACGGTACTGGTATCCGGCCGCCCTCCGGGCGGATATGCAGTTCGGCCCGGAAGCCAGGCTCTACTCCATTCTGCTGTGTCCCTACTACCATCCGGGCAGCCGGCTCCTGCGGGAGCAGGTCGCCCTCCACGGAGAAAAATAAGGAGGTTCCTATGTCAAAATTCGCCCTATATAACGGCTATCTGCTGGATGGCACCCGGAATATGGCCCCCCAGAAGGGGCTGGCCGTATTGGTGGAAAACGGGAAAATCCGGGGTATCGTTGCCGAAACCGCCATCCCCAAGGGCTTTCCCAAAATCGATCTGGAGGGGCAGTATCTGCTTCCGGGTCTGATCAACCTCCATGTCCACCTTGCCGGGAGCGGAAAGCCTAAGAAAAAGCAGACCGATCCCGTGAAGGCCGTCAAGCTGGTAACCGCCAATGCCTGGACCAAAAAGCTGGGCATGGCGTTGGTTGCAGGCTTTGCCCGGCAGCAGCTGCGCTCCGGTGTAACCACCATCCGGACCGTGGGCGGCATTCTGGATTTTGATTCCCGGCTCCGGGACGCCGTCAACGCCGGAAAGACCCTGGGCCCCCGGATTCTGGCAGGCAACATGGCGGTTTCCGTTCCCGGCGGCCATATGGCCGGTTCCCTTGCCCATGTGGCCCACACCCCGGAGGAGGCAGCGGACTATGTATCCCAAATTGCTGCCACCGGCGCGGACCTCATAAAACTGATGGTCACCGGCGGCGTGCTGGACGCGGTCCGTCAGGGAGAACCCGGTGTGCTTAAAATGGAGCCTGCTCTCATCAAAGCGGCCTGTGATCGGGCCCATGCCCTGGGACTGAAGGTGGCCGCCCATGTGGAAAGCCCGGAAGGGGTTCGGGCCGCCCTGGAAAACGGAGTGGACACCATTGAACACGGCGCCATGCCCGACGAGTACACCCTGGACCTTTTCCGGAAAACCGGGGCCAGCCTGGTGACCACCATCTCCCCTGCCCTGTCCTACGCCCTTTTTGACACCAGCGTGAGCCACGCCACCCCCATGCAGAAATACAACGGAAAAATCGTAATGGACGGCATTGTGGCCTGCGCCAAGGCCTGCCTGTCCGCGGGTATTCCCGTGGGTCTGGGCACCGATCCCGCCTGCCCCTTCGTTACCCAGTACGATACCTGGCGGGAGCTGGTGTATTTCCGGCGCTTCTGCGGCGTTACCGCCGCCCAGGCCCTGTATACCGCCACCCTGGGCAACGCGAAAATCGCCGGAATCGAAAAAGAAACCGGCTCCATCGAGCCGGGTAAATCCGCGGATTTTGTGGTTTGCAGGGACAATCCCCTGAACGACCTGACTACCCTGCGAGAGCCCTCCATGGTCTTCTTCCGGGGCAAAAAGATTTCTCCCCGGCAAAACCGGATTCGGGAAGCGGATCAGGAGCTGGACAATTACCTGTAAGAAAAATACACCGGACATTCAGCCGGCAGCTGCTCAGGATGCCGGGATGCAACTGTCCCCGTCCCGGAGCTTATGGCAACACCGCACAATGGGAGCTGAGGAAGCAGAGCCGCGGGGCATACTGGAAGGCCTGAAAGCCTACCTCTACAACGGCTGCAACGCATCAGAAACAGCGCGTTTGCTGTATTTGCATAGGAGCACGCTCCTGAAGCATCTGAGCCGGGCGGAGCGAATTCTTGGCATGAAGCTGGAAGGTGCGGACGAGACGCTCTATCTTCAGATGTATATGCGGTTGATTGAGCGAAAAGGCAAATGACAATCCGGAAGAGCATAATATCCTTTTTTGACAAATTTTTCTCTGATAAGGCCAAAGAATCACAATTCTCTCCTGAATTATTCGGATATTTGTCCACATTCCAAAAACCGGAACGCTGTGTTATAGTTTTAGCGAAGACGGAATACGGAAAGGTTGTGTGAACATGAATGATGCGAAAGCCTATTTGCAGACCCTCCCTTTTTGGAATGAGCTGACGCCGACTCAGCAGGAAATGCTTGAAGAGGCGGCCTTCTTCCGGCATTTCGAGCCCGACGCCATGCTGTATAACGGGGAGGACAGCTACCTTGGGATGGTATATATTCTGTCCGGTGAGGTGCGGGCCTATCTGTTGTCCGACGAAGGCCGGGAGATCACCCTGTACCGGCTGAAACAGGAGGAGATGTGCATTCTTTCCGCTTCCAGCGTCATCTCCCATATCAATTATGAGACCCATATGATCACGGTACAGGAGACGGACATCCTGCTGATCCCCACGCCGGTCTACCGGGAGCTGATGGAGCAGAATATCTATGTCCGCTGCTTTACCTATGAGCTGACGACCCAGCGCTTTGCGACGATCATGTGGGTTCTACAGCAGATTTTGTTTACCCGGTTTGATCAGCGGCTGGCCTGCTTCCTGGTTGAGGAGTTCCGCAGGACGGATTCCGAGGAGATCTGCATGACCCAGGAGCAAATTGCCCAAAATGTGAATTCCGCCCGGGAGGTGGTTGCCCGGATGCTGCGGCGGTTCGCGGCAGAGGGGCTTATCGAAAATTCCCGGGGAATGATCTTGCTCAAGGATATTCCGAGCCTGGAAAGGCTGGGCGGCTCCATCCTTCAGATGGAGGAGTTCACAAAATGCTCACAATAAATGGGACCCGGTTACAGACAGGACCGGTTTCATCTGGTAATATCTGGGCGTGCTCAGCGAAAAGCTCCGCACCGGATCACACCGAAGTTCGGAATGTGCAGCGATACGAAGAAACGGTGCAGATGGACTAATTTCCGGCGCCCAAGGATGAGCGGCCGGCTTTATGAAATGGAAACGCCTGAATCAGGGGTCAAAAGCCATCTACAGCGATTCGTGATCCCCCATTCCTCCGGTTTGATTTGGAAGACGATGCGCCCGACTTGCCTATATAGGCGGTCAATGCGAGCAAGGAGGAATTGATATGAGAATCAGAAATATCAGTCAGCTGAATGATTTTGTCGGTGCGGTGGACAAGTGCACCGGAATGGTATGGCTGGAATCTCCCGAAGGGGATAAATTTAACCTGAAATCCCGCTTCTCTCAATATATCGCTCTGGGGAGACTGCTCTCCGAGCAGGGAAGCTATCTGGAGCTGTTCTGCTCCAATCAGGAAGACGAGCGGCATTTCTACGAGTATTTCAGCAATCACCCCGAAGTCCGGGCCTGAAAACGACTGTCCCACTTACGGGCGTTCGTAAGACAGTTAACGGAGCGCATCTGTTCTGATGCGCTCCGTTTCTTAATGTCAGTATGACCTATGCCGCAGTTGTAGGCAACCTCCCCGGCTTTCCCAAAGGGAGCGCCCGCACTACACCGAAGGGTGTATAAAGGTGCTCCCTAGAAAACTTGAATTTATTTCAATTGACAATTGACAATGAAGGAATCCCCTGCGGGGATGATTAAAAAATAGTAGCTATTCAGTAGCCACATTTTCCCGCTTCGAAAAGTTCGGGAAAGGGCCGAAAAAACCGGAGGATTGCGTACCAGTGTGCACCCGGGTTCGCAATTACACGGACGACTTTGCGCAATAGAATCTAATTTATCCCGAAGGGATACCATAATTGTCAACTGTCAATTGTCAATGGTCAATTCGATAAATCCCAATTTGTTTGGTCTGTCCGGCCCCATATTACGAAATAACAGGATAAAGCAAGAACAGCCACAGCAGACCAGGCTGATATGGCCGTACAATGTCTTATGACCACCGCATATACAGCCGGTGGGTTTTGTTATGCCGCGCCCAGGTATTCTTCCAGGCAAAGGCCGGTGTCCTTCATGTCCAGGGATACCCGGGTGCCCACATAGCGGAAGTGCCAGGGCTCATTGCTGATGCCCGTTATCTCCTCCTTACCCTCCGGGTAGCGGAGAATGAAGCCGTACTCCCAGCAGTTTTGAGCCAGCCACTCATTGGCTTCCTTCCCCACCAGGTCCACGGAAAGCCCCAGCTGGTGCTCGCTTCTTCCGGGGAGGGATACGGTTTTCAGGGTTTCCCTGTAGGCTTCCTCATAGGTCATGCCTTTTTCCATGTATTCTTCCGTTCTGGTTTCCAGAATGGTGGTCTGTTCCTTCTGGGTCCGGAAGGAGCTGTTGAAAATACAGGATCCCACTGCCGCACGGCAGTCGGCCAGCATCTGCTTCAGCGGCTCCAGAGCGATTCTCTGGATTCTGTTGTAACCCTCCACCGGAACCACATCGACCTCATAGTAGTCCGGAATGGGGTTGTCCCGGTTGACCAGCACCACCTGAATGCCCTTGGGGGTAAAGTAATACACCTGGCCGGCCAGCTCTGCCCGGCCCACGGCGGCCTTACCGTCTTCAAACAGGTAGTAGCTATATTCGTCTTCCTGGTGCCAGCCGGTCTGCATGATGCCTTCCTGGTCGAAGAAGTACAACGCGCCTTCCAGCTCCTGCCAGCCGGTGCATTTGAGTCCCTCCGGGCTGTAGTAATAGGTATGGCCGTCCCGCTCCACCCAGGCGGTTGCCATGGTGCCGTCCTCCAGGAAGAACCGCTCGCCGTCCTCCATGATCTGAACGCCGGTAACATAGATGCCCCGGTCATCGAAATAGAAACGGCCCGCTTCCAGTTCCTGCCAGCCGGTGGCCATGGGGCCGTTGGGCAGAAAATAATAGGCCTGGTCGTCAATTTCGTGCCAGCCGGTAACCATGGCCCCATCGGAATCGAAGTAGAATTTCCCCTGGGGCAGCTCCTTCCAGCCGGTGGTCAGAACGCCGTCATCCCCAAAGTAATAGGCAGCCCCCTCCAGTTCCTTCCAGGAGGTTGCCATAACACCATCGTTTCCGAAATAGTAGCGCAGTCCGTCAATGGTCTGCCAGCCGGTGACCATCCGGCAGCTTTCATCAAAATAGCAGGTCCGGTCCTCCAGCCGCAGCCAGCCGGTCACTTCCCTGCCGTGAAAATCCCGGTATGTATACCCGCCGTCTTCCGTCTGCACCCAACCGCTCCGGTCCACATTGGCATCGAACCACAGCCACCCAGCGGTGCCCAGCAGCCCCAGGCCCACCAGAATCAGGAAGACGGAAAGCAGGATTTTTGTCTGTTTTTTCATCAAGCTTTCTTCCTGTGCAAAAAGTTTTCTCCATTTTAGCACATTATTCCGGTGATTGCAACCGGGCCGCATCGGTGCTATACTGAAAAAAGGAGGCGATACGGCATGAAATCCGTAGGATACTACCCCTCCCCCCTAGGGATGCTGCGCATTACCTATGAAGAAAACCTTCTGCTCACCCTGGACTTCTGTCAGGAGGAGGGCACCGGCCCCATTCCGGAGGAGGCCAGGCTCTGGCTGGACCGCTATTTTGCCGGATTGGATCCCGGGAAAATCCCTCCCTTCCGCTTTCCGGAGGTTTCAGCCTTCCGGAGAACGGTCTGGGAGCTGCTTCTGGAAATTCCCTATGGTCAGACGGTGACCTATGGAGCGCTGGCGAACAAAATGGCAGCCCGGGGCTTTGGAAAATGTCCCCAGGCCGTCGGGGGCGCCGTGGGCAGCAACCCCATCAGCCTGATGATTCCCTGTCACCGGGTTGTGGGCGCCGGCGGCAGGCTCACCGGCTACGCCTGGGGCCTGGAACGCAAAAAAGCCCTGCTGGACCTGGAGCAGGGACATCCGCTGTAAAAAGAAATAACCCTTGATCCTTCGGCTGACTCTTCCGATGATCAAGGGTTATTTCTCACAATTCTTGGGTTCCGTCATTTGCATAACCTCGACTTTCTGCGGTTTTGAAGGGGCTTTCCTTAGTACATTGGACTCACTCCTTTTTTGTATTTTCATATTACCGCACATGATTT
>JAXEMQ010000196.1:0-3685 GCA_034099845.1 Faecousia sp. | reverse complement strand
CCATACATTATGGAGCAATTGCCACTGGCAATTGTTCCATTAGATTCGCTGCGCGACGCACCGCACTTGCAGCCTGAGATGTATTTTCTGCCAGGTATACGCCCCGGCAGAAAATGATCTAGATTATATTTGCTGCTGACGCAGCAAACTCTGCAAGGCTTTTTGACAGACTGTCCCGGGCTTTTCTCTCCGAAAAGCCCGGGATTCGTTTTGCGTAAAATTTTCCACCTGCATCATATTGCGTTTCGCGGGGAAATCCGATATAATGAGAAACGTTGATTATGAGAGAAAGAGGCGGCTACTCATGGTTCAAAGGGCATTTGACAACGAAAAATATCTGCAGATGCAGTCCAGCCATATCCGGGATCGCATTGCCCAGTTCGGCGGTAAGCTTTATCTGGAATTCGGCGGAAAGCTGTATGATGACAATCACGCGTCCCGTGTGCTTCCCGGTTTCCGGCCGGACAGCAAGCTGCGGATGCTGCTGCAGCTCAAAGAGCAGGTGGAGATGGTAATTGCCATCAACACCGCGGATATTGAGAAAAACAAAATCCGGGGGGATCTGGGCATTACCTATGATCTGGACGTGATCCGCCTGATCAACATCTTCCGGGATTTCGGACTCTATGTGTCCAGCGTTGTGCTGACCCGCTACCATGACAATACCGCGGCCAAGGCCTTCCAGGCACGGCTGGAGGGAATGGGCATTCGGGTATACCACCACTACGCCATTGAGGGCTACCCCTCCAATACCGCCTATGTTGTGTCCGACGATGGCTTCGGCAGAAACGACTATGTGGAAACCTCCCGGGAACTGGTGGTGGTCACCGCGCCCGGTCCCGGCAGCGGCAAGCTTGCCACCTGCCTGAGCCAGCTGTACCATGAGCACAAGCGGGGGATTACCGCGGGCTACGCCAAGTTTGAGACCTTCCCCATCTGGAATCTGCCCCTGAACCATCCCGTGAACCTGGCTTATGAGGCTGCCACCGCGGATCTGAACGATGTGAATATGATCGACCCCTTCCACCTGGAGGCCTACGGAAAGACCACCGTGAACTACAACCGGGATGTGGAGGCGTTCCCGGTCCTGGTAGCCATTTTTGAGAAGATTCTGGGCCGGTGCCCCTACAAGTCCCCTACGGATATGGGGGTCAACATGGTCGGCAACTGCATTGTGGATGACGAAGCGGCCTGCTTTGCCTCCCGCCAGGAGATTATCCGCAGATATTACACCGCTCTGGGGGACCAGAAAAAGGGCAAGGTGGCGGATGACGAGGTATTCAAGCTGGAAATGCTGATGAAGAAGGCCGGTGTCAGGCCGGAGGACCGCGCAGTGGTGGCCCCGGCTCTGGCCAGGGCGGAGCAGACCCAGGCGCCTGCCGCTGCCATGGAGCTGCCGGACGGCAGCATCATCACCGGCAAGACCTCCGACCTGCTGGGCGCGTCCTCGGCACTGCTTCTGAATGCCCTGAAGGCGCTGGCCGGAATTCCCTCCGATCTGCATCTCATCGCACCCGCGGCGCTGGATCCCATTCAGCATTTGAAGGTGGACCATCTGGGCAACCGGAATCCCCGGCTGCATACCGACGAGACGCTGATCGCCCTGTCCATCAGCGCGGCCACCAATCCCACCGCCGAGTGCGCCATGGAGCAGCTGGACAAGCTGCGGGGCTGTGAGGTTCATTCCACCGTTCTGCTGTCCGGTGTGGATGTGAATATGTTCCGCCGGCTGGGTGTCAACCTGACCTGTGAAGCCAAGTATGAATAATGCTTCTGCCGGAATCCCTGCTTGCGTTTGAAATGCCATATATGGTATCGTTATCTGAAAAACAAAACAAGGAGTGAACACCTTATGCGTAAAAGCGGTATTCTCATGCACATTACCTCTCTGCCCGGGCCTTACGGCGTTGGCACCATGGGCAAGAACGCCTATGCGTTTCTGGAGTTTCTTCACAAGTCCGGCCAGCAGAGCTGGCAGATGCTGCCCCTGACCCCCACCGGCTACGGCGACAGCCCCTATCAGTCCTGCTCCGCCTACGCGGGCAACCCCTATCTCATCGATCTGGATACACTGGTCCGGCAGCATTTGCTGAAGAAGGAAGAGCTTCTGGCGGTGGATTGGGGCAATGACGATACCCGGGTGGATTTTGGAAAGCTCTACAACGGCAGAACGCCGATTCTGAAGCTGGCTTACAGCCGTTTCCGCAATGATCGGGCCCTGAACGCGTTTATGAAGAAGAACGGGTCCTGGCTGAATGACTATGCGCTCTACATGGCGCTGAAAGAGACCCATGGTTTTGCCCCCTGGTTCCGTTGGGAAGAGGAACTTAAGACCCGGGATCCGGAAGCGCTGGAGGCCCAGCGTCAGGCACTGGCCGAGCCCATCCGCTTCTACTGCTTTGTGCAGTATCTGTTCTTCAAGCAGTGGACTGCCCTGCGGAAAAAGGCGGAGGAATACGGCATCGAGCTCATCGGAGATGTGCCCATCTATGTTCCCTACGATTCGGTGGAGGTGTGGAAGGATCCCCAGCTGTTCCAGCTGGATGAACAGCTGACCCCCACTGCTGTGGCAGGCTGTCCCCCCGATGCCTTTACCGCCGACGGCCAGCTTTGGGGCAACCCGCTCTACCGCTGGGATGTGATGGAGGAAACCGGCTACAAGTGGTGGATTGACCGCCTGGCGGCAGCCGGAAAGCTCTTTGACGTGGTGCGTCTGGACCATTTCCGGGGCTTTGAGTCCTACTGGTCCGTTCCCTACGGCGATGAAAACGCCCGGGGCGGCAAGTGGGTTCAGGGCCCGGGCATGATGTTTGTAAATGCCCTGAAGAAGAACCTGCCGAATCTGGATTTCATCGCGGAGGATCTGGGCTTCCTGACCCAGAAGGTTCTGGATCTGCGGGATGATTCCGGTTACCCCGGCATGAAGGTGCTGGAGTTTGCCTTTGATTCCATGGAGCCCTCTGAATACCGGCCCCACACCTATACGGCCAATACGGTCTGCTATACCGGCACTCACGACAATATGACCATGCGTCAGTGGTTTGAGGAAGCATCTGAGGAGGCTGTCAAGGTGGCCGTGGATTACATGACTCTGACCAAAAAAGAGGGCTATGTATGGGGCACCATCCGCACCGCCATGAGCTCTGTTTCCAATCGGGCAATTGTCCAGATGCAGGACTATCTGAACCTGGGGGCGGAGGCCAGAATGAACTTCCCCGGAAAGCCCAGCGGAAACTGGACCTGGCGCGCGAAGAAGGGCTATCTGACGGGCAGCCTTGCCGCCCGGATTCTGGAACTGTCCCAGCGGTACGACCGGTGTAAGAAAGCGTAAATTGATCCATAAATTGTCTGCTTTCCACAAAAGAGACAACAGAACCTTGTGGTTAATCACAACAAAAACAAGGGGATTCTTTGTTGACTTTGCATATATTCATGGTGTATAATAAAACCTGCTTGGGGGCCTTTTTGACAAACCGCCAAGCAGGTTCTTTTTGGCATTTCCGGCCTGTGGGCTGTTATGCAAATAAACAATTGGAGGCACAATTATGAAAAAGACCATCGCAATACTCCTGGCTCTGGTTCTGGTTGTAGGTCTGTTCGCAGGCTGCGGCAAGAAGGCTGCTGCCGGCAGCGTTTACTACCTGAACTTTAAGCCCGAAGCGGATGAGGCTTGGCAGGCACTGGC
>JAXEMQ010000171.1:0-5746 GCA_034099845.1 Faecousia sp. | reverse complement strand
AATGCCCCGGCCGAAGGGGGAATCATCAGACAGCTTGTTTTCCATGGGGTTGGCTTCCTGAGAACCGGTGATGCGGTACTCAATCTGCTGGCCCTGCTCATTTTCCACCACCACGGTGCAGCCCAGGCCCACACGGCCGGTGGCCTCGTTCTCATCCTCGATGATCACGGCATGGGACAGGATGTCCTCAATTTCCGCAATGCGGCCGTAGAGCTTGCCCTGCTCGTTTTTGGCGGCATCGTATTCGGAGTTTTCGGACAGGTCGCCGTAGGAGCGGGCTTCCGCGATCATGGCGGCAACCTCCCGTTCCCGGGTGGTCTTCAGATAGTTCAGTTCCTTTTCCAGGTCGGCAAGACGCAGGCTGGTAATCTTGTATTCTTTGGCCATATTCAAAATCCTTTCTCAGATAAAATATCCATAGCTCCGAATATTATAGTGGAATTCTACCCGGTAGTCAAGAAAAATCCGGCCAATTCCGAAAAAACATCCTTCATCCTGCGTTGTAATGAAAGGCGGTCGTTCCTTTTGCGCCGCGGGACATGGTTCCCGCAATATCCAATTCTGAAATCCGCCGCACCAAAAACGGCGCGGACAAAACGCCGCGCCGTTTTTCCGAATATGGTCAGGATCCCATCCGTTTCAAAAGCTCCTGATATATCTCCTCCGTCTGTGCCGGGTCTTTGCCGCTGAGCACCACGGTGGAGCCGTCGCGCATGGTAAGGACGATGGCACTGTCCGGATCATAGTAGGTGTAGCGGGTATAGTCCCCAAATTCACTGTTTTGGAAGCTGCCCGCCAGCAGCCGCAGGGAGCCCAGGCCGAACTGACGCATTCCGTCTACATTCTCCTGCCGCAGCTCCGCCCTCTCGATGCTGCCGTAGGGCACAACCGCCTGGCCGTAGTAGGTAACCTTAACCTCCAGCCCTTCCTCCCGGAAGTCCACCCGGACGGAGCCGGTAAACATCATCACCGCTGCGAAGCCCAGCACCGCCACCAGCATCAGGGCACCGGCCCTGGACAGCCTGGGGTTCTTCACCCGGGTGGTGAAGGTCTGCCCCTCCCGCTTCTGGCGGAGATAGTAACCGTAGGAATAGACGATGGGCACCACCACCGCCCCGCAGATCACGGCAAACATCAGGGTCATCATTACTTCCTCCCGGAAGAAGCTGCCGATGAGCATCACCAGGCCCGCCGCCATCCAGATGGGCCCGGCCATCCGGTGGGTGGCGTTCCAGTTTGCCTCACTGGCAAAGGTCCAGGGAATGCGGATGCCCACAGTGCTGTTCTGGCGGCACTTGGGAAGATAGTTCCCGATCACCAGGAAGAGCACGCCCAGCAGCCAGGAGACAACCTTTCCCGGTGAAAACCGGACGCCGGTGCTCAGCGCGAAGCTCATAAGGAACAGGACGTTGCACAGCACCGGAAATATCCACATGACCACCCCGTTGATCTTCCTGTTTTTCTCCCGGTTTTCCCCCATGCTGTCCATCAGCCGGAACAGGAGCATTTCAAAAACCACCATGCCCAGGGGCATATAGACCGGCCACATAAAGCCGCTGTCCTCCACCCCGGGGAGCAGCCTTTTGACAGCAATCCCCAGAACCGCGGGCAGCAGGGTAAGCAGATAGCAAAGGATACGATTTTTCTTACTGAACATTTTCTTTTTCCTCCTTCCACAGTCCAAAGAGCTTCCTCAGAAGCACCAGGCAAAGGGTAGTGATCACGGCCAGGATCAGATAGATGGCCCAGTAGGCCAGGGTTTGATTTTTCACCAGCATGCTGATCCCGGCGGTGCTGTCCATCAGAAAATGGATACCCAGGCACAGAAGGCACATCTTCCCAGCCTTCCCCCTGGCAACGCCGTAGCACACCACGGTGGTCATGCAGGTATGGCAGACCATGGCCAGCACCCGTTCAAAACCAGCCAGCAGGAACATTCCCGCGCCGGTTTCCACCATGATCTGACGCATGGCCGCAAGCTGGCTCGCATCCGCGCCCGCCGCGGTCATGCCCGCAATCTGGGCATCCAGCGCGCCGGTCATCATGGAAACCAGGAAGGCAATGTTGCGCACATAGCTCAGCCCCACCAGGATGATCGCCTCAATGCCGCCGTGGCCCAGGCCCATGATGACCGCCCGGCGGAAGGTGAGATCCTTGCGCAGAACGCTTGCCCCCGCGTACCGGCCGGAAAGCTCAAAGAGGCCAGCCGTAAAGGCAAGTCCCAGGGCGTACACCAGCAGGTGATTCTGGGCAAAGGCCACGAAATCCGCCCTGGTTCCCAGATAACTGAGAATTGGCAGCCGGATAAGCACCTGAGGCACAACAAATCCCGCGGCGCCCACAAGCCAGGCCTTCCAGAGCCCTTCTGCCCTGTATTTGAGGGACAGCGTGAAGGGCAGCGCCAGCGGAAGCACCAGAGACACCAGCAGGGTTACAACGCAGGCGGCCAATTTGAATCCAAGCATATTCTATTCCCCTTTCAGATCGGTGAGCCACAGCAGCGCTTCCTCCAACACCGATGTATTGAGCTCATAATAAATGAATTTCCCTTCCCGGCTGTCGCAGACCAGGTCCGCTTCCTTCAGCACCGACAGGTGCCGGGACACCGCCGCGCCGGAAATCGCGAAGCGGTCGCAGAGCTCTCCGGCAGATTTTGGGCCGCCCTTCAGAAGATTCAGAATCTCCCGCCGGGTTGGGTCCGCCAGCGCCTTCAATGTTTGCTGCAAAGACACAGCCCCATCTCCTTTCATTTAACATTTAACTTAATCGTTAAATGTATGATAGCACAGCCCCTCCCTCTTGTCAAGTGGAAAATAAAAGGACGTTCCCTTGTCTTTGTTTGAAAAAAAGATTGCAGCAAATCGGGATTTGTGGGGGCGAGATCCTGCGCCCGCAGGCGCCTTGGCTCTCCCTTTGGGAGAGCTGTCAGCGAAGCTGACTGAGAGGGTGTACCACGCCTCTTTTCCCCTCTCAGTCACGGCATGCGCCGTGCCAGCTCCCCCAAAGGGGGAGCCAAGACCTCCACAAATCCCAATTTGTTTGTCTCTTTCCGCGTCCTCCGAAAAAAGCGCACTTCTATACGTTTTTCTCCTTGCATCGCTTTGCGAATAACCTGCATACGAAAATAGCGTGACCGCAAACGTCACGCTGTTTTCACTGTCTTATGAACATCGCCTCTTCGGAGAAGACCCATTCACGTTTCTCCATCCTTACACCAGGGGCCAACGCGGTAATAGGAAAGGGAAATCACCGTGGCCACCACCCAGCCCACGGGCCAGGACAGCCAGATGCCCATCTCCCCCAGAGCGGTGCGGGAGAGAATCAGCGCCAGCACCACCCGCAGCACCAGATCCACGAAGGTCGCCACCATGAATTTCTTCATCAGGCCCGCCCCCCGGAGGATCCCGTCGGCAATCAGCTTCATGGAGATGACCATGTAGAAGGGCGCCAGCGTCCGCAGGAACCGCACACCGGTGGCCGCCGCCTCCCGGGAGGAATCATTCAAAAACAGGGACAGCACCAGCCGGGAGCCAAGGATATACAAAAGGGTCATGGGAATGGCCACCGACCAGATCAGTCCGATGCCCGCCCGGAAGCCCGCGCGCACCCGGGAGAGCTTTCCCGCGCCGATGTTCTGGGCCGTGTAGTTGGACACGCCGTTTCCCAGGGTGGTGAAGCAGGTGATCACCAGATTGTTGAGCTTCACCGCCGCGGAGTACCCGGCCATCACCGCGGGGCCAAAGCCGTTGATCACGCTCTGGATGATGATGTTGCCCACGGAGATGAAGCTCTGCTGCAAAATGCTGGGCACAGCGATGACCAGGATTTTTCCCAGCAGCTTCCAGTCGAAGTACGGGGCCCTTTTACCGGCGCACACCTTCTCCAGCCGCCGCAGCACCACCAGCACCGCCAGCACACAGCTGACGCCCTGGCACAGGAAGGTTGCCCAGGCCACACCGGCCACACCCATCTGAAAGGCCTTGACAAACAGGATGTCCACCGCGATGTTGGACAGGGAGGACACCGCCAGAAAGCGGAAGGGCGTTCTGCTGTCTCCCATGGCGGAGAAGATGCCGGTGGCCATATTGTAGAAAAACACAAAGGGCAGACCGTAGACATAGATGTCCAGGTACAGCTTGGAGTCGGCGAACACCTCCTGGGGGGTGCGGATCAGCCCCAGCATCCACCCGGACCCGAAACCGCCCAGCAGCATCAGGCCCAGACACAGGACGCCACAGAATAGCCCCGCTGTAAACACTGCGGTTTTCATCCTTGCGTAGTCCCTGGCACCAAAGAGCTGGGACACCACCACGGAGCAGCCGATATTGCAGCCAAAGGCAAAGGCCAGGAAAATCAGGGTGATCTCGTAGCTGTTGCCCACCGCCGCCAGGGCATTTTCCCCGATTAGTTTACCGGCAATCAGGCTGTCGGCCAGGTTATAGAGCTGCTGAAACACAATGCTTCCCAGCAGCGGAATGCAGAAGGAACGCAGTACCGTGCTGGGTTTCCCAACGGTCAGATCTTTATTCATCCTGGATCCCCATCCTTTTTCACAAAAACTTCCCGCTCATTTTATCACTTCTTCACAAAAAATCAATTGCCTATTCAAAAAAGAGGCTGCTTTCGCAGCCTCTTTTTTGATTACAGGTGCAGGACCCGGTCTTTGATCTCCTGGGTGCGGCCCTGGTTCCAATACTGGGTACCGATGTAGCCGCAGGTTCTTCTGGCCACATTCATCTTGTTCTGGTCCCGGTTGCCGCACTGGGGGCAGACCCAGACCAGCTTGTGGTCATCCTCCTGAATTTCGATTTCTCCGTCGTAGCCGCAGACCTGGCAGTAATCGCTCTTGGTGTTCAGCTTCGCGTACATGATGTTGTCGTAGATGAACTGCATCACTTCCAGCACGGCATCGATGTTGTTCTGCATATTGGGCACTTCCACATAGCTGATGGCTCCGCCGGGGGACAGTCTCTGGAACTCCGCCTCAAAGCGCAGCTTGGTAAAGGCATCGATGGGCTCCGACACATGGACATGGTAGGAGTTGGTGATGTAGCTCTTGTCCGTAATGCCGGGGATCAGGCCGAAGCGCTTTTGCAGGCACTTGGCAAACTTGTAGGTGGTGGACTCCAGGGGTGTGCCGTAGAGGGAGAAGTCTATGTTCTCCTTTTCCTTCCAGCACTTGCAGGCATCGTTCATGTGCTGCATCACCTGCAGGGCGAAGGGCTTGGCCTCCTCGTCGGTGTGGGATCTGCCGGTCATGTACTTGACGCACTCGTAAAGACCGGCGTAGCCCAGGGAGATGGTGGAGTAGCCGCCGTAGAGCAGCTTATCGATGGGCTCGCCCTTGGGGAGCCTGGCCAGGGCGCCGTACTGCCACAGGATGGGGGCGGCATCGGACAGGGTGCCCTTCAGCCGCTCATGACGGCACATGAGGGCCCGGTAGCACAGCTCCAGACGCTCGTCAAAGATCTTCCAGAACTTGTCCATATCCCTGCCGGAGGACAGGGCCACATCCACCAGATTGATGGTGACCACACCCTGGTTGAACCGGCCGTAATACTTGGGCTTTCCGTTTTCATCCACATAGGGGGTCAGGAAGGACCGACAGCCCATGCAGGTATAGCAGTGGCCCTGGCCGTTCTTGTCCACCTTCAGCTCCAGCATCTTCTTTTCGCTGATGTAGTCGGGCACCATCCGCTTGGCGGTGCACTCGGCGGCCAGGCGGGTCAGATACCAGTAGGGGGTG
>JAXEMQ010000163.1:0-9202 GCA_034099845.1 Faecousia sp. | reverse complement strand
CATTGTGAAGGCTGCGGACAAGCTGGCTGCCCACATCAAGTGCATTGAGGAGCTGAAGGCGGGAAACAGCGAGTTTTCCACGGCGGCCACCCAGACGCTGGAGGCCCTGCGGGGGGCCTGCCGGGAGGAGCTCACCTGGTTTCTGGACAACTGCCTGGAACCCTTCGGCCGGAATCTGGACCAGCTGTGATTCTTGACGGAAGAGGAATTGTGTGGTATGATTCCCTGTGAACTCCATAAGCCGCTATGGTGGAATTGGTAGACACCCGAGACTTAAAATCTCGTTCTGGTTTCCAGAGTACCGGTTCGAGCCCGGTTAGCGGCACCAAACCAATATAATCCGAACCAGATGTTCCCCGTGGGAAATGGGTTCGGATTATTTGTTTATTTCAAGAGATACGAACAAATCTATTTCCCCAATGGCGCACCCATACGGCCAGAATCCAAACCCCGTGGCCCCAGAAAAAAGAAGCATACATAACTAGAGAGCAGCAGAAAGGGGCTGCCTCAAAATGATTTTACGAAATCATGAGAGACAGCCCCTGCATCCATCTTTTCACGGGTGATGGTGATGGGTATGTTCCTGGGCATGGGCTGGGGCTTCAAATTCTGCCGTCAAGCCCTTTTGCTTTAAGAAATATTCGTGGTTGTTGATGGTCAGAGGTGCTTGCGCATCCCGCTTTTGAATCAAATGCTGGTACAGCTTTATCTGGAGAGACAGGAAGTACAAGAGCTCTTTGTGCTCCATCTTCAAATCCCTGACAATCCCGGACAGGAAATCATTTCCGGTGAGATTGTGCATTTCGTGTGGGCAGTCGCAGAGGATATCCAGGAACTGCCCCCTGTACAAAACCGGTGAGAGAACCCATCAGCCGGGGGAAGTCCAGTTCACTCAGGTCCGTCACATCCACCTCCAGCACCGGGCCGTTGGCCTGAAAGCGGGTGTATCCCCGGGTGGCAATGTCCTGCCGGAACTGTTCATAGCTTTTTCGGGTGGGGTTTTCCCGGGGGGCTCCCGGCGGCTCTGGGTAGCAGTCGTTGACCACATGACCCCGGTGCCGGGTGTCTGACAGATCCCGGGCGGCAAACCGCCGGTAGATCACCTCCGGGTCACCGGTGAGGCGAACCGTCACGGCGGTATAGTGATGGGTTTCCAGCAGTGCCATAATCCCGGGAATGGAAGCGTCCTCAAAATTATTTTCCAGAATAAACGGTTTTCCCGCTTTCATCAGCTGGGCCGCGGCATAGTACAGGATGTGCATGGCCGCCACCCCCAGCCGGACCTTTTCCTCACGGCCGTGAAAGCCCAGGTCATCAAACAGCACCTCTTTGATGGCGTCCTTGGACAGCATGGGAATTTCCAGGGCCTCCGCGATTTTCTCCGCCACGGTGCTTTTCCCGCTGGCGGGCATACCCGCAACCAGAATGCAGTACATATCATTTCCCCCTTAAAGACTGTCCTGATATTCCGAAGGTGTTTTCCCGGTGATTTTCTTAAAGGTATTGGAAAAATACCCGATGTCCCGGTAGCCCACCTGTTCCGCCACCTCATAGACCTTCACCCGGCAGTCCTTCAGCAGCTCCGAGGCTTTGTGGATGCGGTAACGGGTGAGATAGCCCAGCAGCGTGCTGCCGGTTTCCTTTTTAAAGGTGTGACTCAGGTGCCCCTCGCTGATGTTCAGGCTCTGGGCTACGGAGCTGACGCTGATGTCCGGCTCCTGATAGTGCTGCTGAATATAGGAAATGGCCATGGCTACATACCGGTTCGTGCTGCCGGTTTTGGGCTCCGGCAGCGCCTGCTCCTTTGGCGCCAGCTTGGCCTGGACCCGCTGCACCGCCTTTTCCAGGTCCCCATCGTGGAAGGGCTTGAGCAGATAGTCCACCGCTTCCAGCCGCAGAGCCGCCTGGATATAGGAAAAGCTGTCGTAGGCGGTCAGAATGATCACATAGGTATTCTTCCCCATTCCGCGGAGCTTTTCCAGCATTTCGATGCCGTCCATCTGGGGCATTTTCAGATCGGTGATGATGAGATCCGGATTGCACCGGGCCGCCTGTTCCAGCCCCTCCGCGCCGTTGGCGGCTTCCCCCACCACCAGGCAGTCCAGGGCCGCCCAGTCCACCGTCAGCACAATGCCCTTGCGGATCAGTTCCTCGTCCTCCACAATCAGTACCTTCAGCACCGGTTCTCCTCCTTTCGGTTCAGGGGCAGCCTTGCCCGGACCCGGGCGCCTCTGCCTTCAGGGTTGTTGTCCAGATACAGGCCAAACCGTTCCCCGTAATGCTTTTTCAGAATGGTATCTACATTATATAGTCCCAGATGGTGGCCCCTGGGGGCGGACTCCCGGCGGTAAGGATGACCGATCATTTCCGGCGGCAGACCGTGACCGTTGTCCGTGACGGTAATGAGCAGGTCTTTCCCCTCTTGCGCTGCCTCCACCCGGATGACGCTGTCGGGAACCCCCTCCAGTCCGTGAAGAATGGCATTCTCCACAATGGGCTGGAGGATCATTTTGGGAACCATACAGGTTTCCAGCTCCTCCGGCAGGCTGACCACAAAGGAAAACTGGTCACTAAGCCGGATCTTTTGGATTTCCACATACCGGTTCAGCACCTCCACCTCCCGGGAAAGGGGTACAAATTCCTCGGCGGAGATACAGAATCGCAGAATATCCGCCAGATTGGTGGACATCAGCGCTACCTGGGGCACATGGCTCATTTTGCTGATCCACTTCATGGTATCCAGGGTATTGCAGAGGAAGTGGGGATTCAGCTGAGCCTGCAGCATCCGAACCTGTGCCTGGTTCAGCTCCCGCTGATTGTCCACCAGCTCCTGCCGGTTGGTCTTCAGGGCCAGCACCATGTGGTTGAAGCCCTCCGACAGCTGGCCCAGCTCATCCTCCCCGTCCCGGGACACATGGACATCCAGATCGTCCTGCTCCAGCCGGTTGAAGGCCTCCAGCAGCCGCCGGATGGGCAGAGAAACCCGCTGGCTCAGGGGAAAACACAGCGATGCGGATATCAGGATGCCCGCCAGAACGCAGAAAAAGCTGGCGGCATAGAGCAGCTTCATGGTGCTCTGCGTAAACACCTGGGGCTGCTGCAGCACGAGAATCAGGCCCGTAGGCCGGTGTTCTGCAATCTGATAACGGAATTCCTCGGTCCGGGCCCCGGGGCAGCCGTCCAGCAGCAGCTGAGAACGGAGGTCATCCGCCAGCCGGGCCGTCAGGTCGCTCTGGCTGGCGTAAACCGGATGCCAGTACCGGCTGAGGATCAGAATCTGGTTGGAGCTGCCGTATTTCCCGGTAAAGAGCTTCTGAACATTCTCCCGGGACAGCTCCATAACCAGATAGCCCAGAGGGTGTCCTTCCGGACCGGTCAGCAGCGCTGCCCCCTGCAGCAAAACATCCCCGTCTCCGGGCGCCTGATACACCGGCTTGCCCTCGGCGTTTTCCGCCGCGAAAAGGATGCCCCAGCGGGTGGAAAGGGCGGTGCCGGGGGTGACACTGCCGGTGGAATAGCACAGCCTGCCCATCAGGTCGTACAAAGAGTAATCCGCCAGATCCCGGCTGCCCTCGGTGGCGTAAAACAGGGCCGTATTGACCTTGGTGTCTTCCAGGCTGGCAAAGGCCCGTGGCAGCAGACCGCTTTCCTCCAGCGCCCCGGCGGCCGCCGGCAGGGCATCGCTCACATGATCCAGAGCGGTCATCAGGTGGGTTGTCTGGGTCTGGGCGTCGGTTTCCATCTGCTTTTTCATCTGAATGCGGAAAATCTGGGACAGCAGCGCCGAGCAGATGATCATGGGCACCAGGGAGGCAATCAGGAAGGAACACAGTAGCCGGTTGCGGAAGGAACGGCTTTGGGGTCTGGTCATGGCGCCACCTCCCCCAGCAGGAAGGCCCAGTCCGACAGCAGACGGTCCCGGTTTTTGCTGGCCCACTCCACGTCATAGTCCACCAGGTTCAAAGTGCCCAGAGGCGGCAGAGACGGGTCGGCGGGAATGTCCCCCCGGACCGCCCGGCGGCAGAACCGCCGGCCCACCAGCGACTGCACATCCCGGCTGACGGTGAAATCCAGGAACCGTCTGGCGTTTTCCTCATGGGGGGCGCCCTTTACCAGGGCGCTGCCGTCGGGCACGCAGGCGGTGCCGTCGGCGGGATAGACCAGGGCAATGTCCTCCCCGGCCGATATGTGCTGCAGGGCGGTTTCCTCCAATGTAATCCCCACCAGGGCGCTGCCTCTGGCCACGTCGGACAGCACCGCGCCGGAGCTGTCCGATTGTCTACCCTCCAGGGCGCTGCGGAAGCCTGCCAGGCAGTCCTCTCCGCCCCCAGCCAGGATCCGGGTCACCAGGGCCGTATAGGAGGAGCCGGAAATCTGGGGATCGGCAAAGGCAATATTTCCCCGGAAGGCCGGATTTTCCAGATCGCCCCAGCTTGTGACAGACTCCGCCCTCACCAGCTTGGTATTATAGATGAGCACCACCGGCAGGGCGGAGAAGGGCGTCCAATAGCCGCACTGGGACTGAAACCCATCCCGGATCTGATCGGCTTCCCGGCAGATGTAAGGGGTAAAGCAGTCCCGGTAGGATTCCAGACTCTCCACGCCGCCGCCGAACATCACGTCTGCCCTGGGCGCGTCCTTTTCCTTTTCGATTTGCTGGAGCAGCTCATTGGTGCCGCCGGTGACCACCTCCACCCAGATGCCGGTGCGCTCCTCGAATTCCCGGATGATGGGGGTGTAGACCTCCTCCTTGTGGGAGGTGTAGACCACCAGCCGCCGGCTCTCCGGCGGGGTGCAGGAAAGGGGCTCCTGGCGGGTTCCCCCGCAGCCGGTAAGCAGCAGAAGAAGGGGCAGAAGAATGATAAGTTGTTTTTTCATACAGTATGTCTCCGTTTTGAAAGAATTCGTCCCAAACGCGAAGCCCTCCTGCGGGGCTGCTCCCAAAAAGGGCAGGTGGCAGCAGGCTTGCCCAACTGTCCATTGTCAATGGATACTCCATCGGATTGCCTAAATGATAGCACATTCTCCCGGAAATTTCATCACATTTCACAACAAAAGCAGAATAGTGCAAAAAATATCAGTTTTGTCCCGTTTCTTTTTGTGCGATTTGCCATTACACTATAAGCACAGGCAGGGAACAAGACCTGCCGCCCACAAATTTTGAGGAGGAACTGAAATGAAACGTACGCTTGCAATGCTTCTGGTTCTGTGCATGGTACTGGGCCTGGCTGCCTGCGGCCAGAAGGCCCCCGCCCCCACCGAAGCTGCCGCTCCCGCGGCCCCCAGCGATGCCGCTCCCGCCGCTACGGAAGCCGCCCCCGTGGAAAATCTCACCGCTACCCAGCAGATCATCCGGGAAGCCCAGGGCATGACTCTGGAAGAGCTGGCCAAGAAGGCCATCGAAGAATCCAACGGCAAGATGTTCTACGGCGTGGGCAACTCCAGCCGGGGCAAGAGCGCCCTGCCCCTGTTCATCGCCTACCTGCAGACCATCGATCCCAATTATAACATGGAGTTCGAGTGGCAGCAGCCCAAGAACAACAAGATCTTTGATCAGCTCACCGCCGACTCCCTGAAGGACACCGGCACCTTTGCCATGACCCTGATTCAGGACGGCAACCAGATCGAGAGCAAGATGGTTCAGACCGGTATTCTGGACACCTTCATTCCCAAGGACTGGGCGGATGCCAACGGCACCACTCCCGAGGAATACAAGGGCTTCCTGGCTCTGCAGACCCTGAACAAGGTCTTTATGTACAACAACACCGGCTCCAAGACCTATGACAACTGCTGGGACTTCGTAGCCGAGGGCGAGCATGGCCTGTACATGGACATCGACTCCGAAATCGTCGGCAAGAACTTCCTGTACATGCTCACCGAGGACACCTACGCGGCCTGGCTGAAGGATGCCTTCAATGCCCTGCCCGCCGAGGAGCAGGCCTACTTCCAGCCCACCATCAAGGCCATGGAGTCCGAGGCCGCTGACCTGGGCCTGGGCCCCGACGGCGCCTACGCCCTGGCATGGATCAAGCTGTGGGTGGAGAGCTACAACGCCCAGACCGACGACGGCCCCATCTGCAACACCCTGGTTGACAAGAGCGCCACCGATCAGTTCGGCCTTCTGGTTTACTCCAAGCTCCGCTCCGTTGAGGAATCCAACTCCGTCTCCGTGAACAACATCAACGTGGCTGCTTACACCGACGGCTATCAGGGCATCGGCGGCTATGGCTACTGCCACTACCTGTTCGTCACCGACAACTCTCCCCTGCCCTGGACTGCCTGCGCCTTTATCGCCTACATGACCTGCACCGAGGACGGCTTCTCCGCCTGGGGCAAGGATATGGGCGGCTACTCCTCCAACCCCAAGGTTGCGGAGGCCACCGAGAACACCCGTCACCATCAGACCGGCGGTTATGTGGACGGCGTCAGCGTGTATGAAGCCAAGAACGACCGTGGCTACGACTGGTGGACCACCAACGGCAAGCTGGTTCTGGAAGACCCCGAGTACTGCGCATCCGTTGCCTTCACCGTAGGCAGCTGGATCGAGATGCTGAGCAAGTACAGCGCAGGCTAAATTCCAGAGAAATGACAGTCAAGTAACGTTACGGCGCCTCTGGATCTGCCCAACAAGCGATCCGGAGGCGCTACCCTTTTCCCAAAGGAGGTTCCATGAAAACCACTGCCAAACGTCCCGCCAGCCGCCTCACCATCGGGCTGAACAAGACCAGGACCTTTTTCTCCAAGCCCTATAACGTGATCCTGCTGCTGATGGGCATTGTCTTCACCGTCACCACCATCGCCCCCATCGTGGCCATCGTTCAGGATACCCTGAAAATCCATCCCGGCACCATCGACGCCCACCTGACCGGCAGGGTGTCCGGCTATACCATTGTCAACTACATTGACTTGTTCACCAGCCGCATGGCGAAAACCAACCTGTGGACGCCCCTAATGAATACGGTTCTGCTGGCGGTGGGCACCTGCATCGTTTCCATTCTCTTCGGCGGCATTGTGGCCTTCCTGGTCACCCGCACCAACATGGCATGGCGCAAGTACATCAGTTCCATCTTTATCTTCCCCTACATCATGCCCCAGTGGACCCTGGCCGTGGTGTGGCAGAATCTGTTTAACTCCAACGCCGTCACCGGCACCTCCAACGGACTGCTGGCCGCCCTCTTCGGCATACAGATGCCCATGTGGTGGTGCAAGGGCCTGTTCCCCAGCATGGTGGTGCTGGGCCTGCACTACGCCCCCTTTGCCTACATCCTCATCGGCGGCATCTTCCGCAACATGGACGCCAACCTGGAGGAAGCGGCCACCATTCTGGACACCCCCAAGTGGAAGACCATGACCCGCATCACCCTGCCTATGGTAAAGCCCGCCATTCTTTCCACGATTCTGCTGGTCTTCGGCAGCGCCATGGGCTCCTACCCGGTGCCCCATTACTTAGGGCTCAGCACCCTGTCCACCAAATATGTGTCCATGAACTCCAAGTATACCGGCGAGGCCAGCATCCTGGCCATCATTATGATGGTCTTCGGCGTGGCTATTATGCTTCTCAATCAGCTGTCCCTCACCAGCCGGAAGAACTACACCACCGTCACCGGCAAGTCCGGCCAGATCTCCAAGATCAACCTGGGCAAGGCGGGCAAGTACGTCATCGCCCTGGTGCTGGTGATTCTCACCTTCTTCACCAGTATTTTCCCCATCGTCTCCTTCGCCTTTGAGACCTTCCTGCCCAACCCCGGCGACTACTCCTTCCTCTACACCGGCGATACCAGCAACCTGACCACCAAGTGGTGGGTCACCAGTGAAAACGTCACCGAGAACGGTATGTACGGCCAGAAGGGCATTCTCTACAACGAGACCATCTGGCGGGCCTTCGGCGGCACCATCCTGGTCAGTGTGGCCTGCGCCCTGCTGGCCGGCACCATCGGCACCCTGGTTGGCTACGCGGTTTCCAAAAACCGGCGAAGCAAATGGGCAAATTATGTAAACTCCATGGCATTCCTGCCCTACCTGATGCCCTCCCTGGCCGTGGGCGCCGCCTTCTTCATCCTCTTCTCCACGGAACGGCTGAATCTCTTCAACACCTACACCCTGCTGATCATCGTGGGCACCATCAAGTACATCCCATTCGCCAGCCGCAGCTCGTTAAACTCCATGCTGCAGCTGTCCGGCGAAATCGAGGAGGCCGCCATCATTCAGGACATTCCCTGGATCAAGCGCATGACCCGCATCATCATCCCCATCCAGAAGTCCTCTATCATCAGCGGCTACCTGCTGCCCTTCATGACCTGCCTGCGGGAGCTGAGCCTGTTCATGCTGCTGTGCGTACAGGGCTTCATCCTGTCCACTACCCTGGACTACTTCGATGAAATGGGTCTGTATGCCTTCTCCAGCGGCATCAACCTGATCCTCATCATCACCATTCTGGTGTGCAACACCATTGTCAACAAAGTCACCGGCGCAAGCCTGGACAAAGGAATCGGAGGTTAAATCATGCCTGAAATCAGATTAGAGCATATCACCAAGCGCTGGGGCAAATTCTATGGTGTGGATGACCTGAACCTGGTCATTGAAAACAACGCGTTCGTAACCCTTCTGGGCCCCTCCGGCTGCGGCAAGACCACCACCCTGCGGATGATCGCAGGGCTGGAGACCCCCACCAGCGGACGCATCACCATCGGCGACACGGTGGTATTCGACAGTGAGCTGGGCATCAACATCCCCGCCAACAAGCGGAAGGTGGGCTTCCTCTTCCAGAACTATGCCCTGTGGCCCAACATGACCGTCTACCAGAATATTTCCTTCGGCCTGTCAAACATCAAGGAGGAAATGCCGAAGATCAACTTTGAGGCGAAAAACGCAGCCCGTCTGGCACAGATCCTCAAAAATCCTCAGGATGTGGTAAAGACTCTTGAGGAATGCCGGGATAAAAACGGCAAGCTGGACGAAAAGAAGGCCATCATCAAGCTGATCGATACCTACACCATCTCCCAGTACACTGCCAAAAAGCTGTTCGGCTATCATTTGGAGCAGGGTAAGGACGTGTCCGCCGAGGTAAAGGCTCTGGAAGAAAAGGTGGAGGCCGCTCGAAAGGCTCAGCCCTTCAACGAGAACTTTGAGCTTCTCAAGGACGGCAAGGTGGAAACTGCTGTGCGCAAGCTGACCAAAGAAGAGGTCGACCTGTCCGTGCGCC
>JAXEMQ010000149.1:0-3118 GCA_034099845.1 Faecousia sp. | reverse complement strand
AGCTGGCAGTAGTACCAGCCCAGGAATTTGCCGACCTTAAAAGCGTGATCGGCGGTCAGGGTGCAGTTGGCTTCTCCGCGGAAGCCGTCAGTTCCAAAATATTTTCCCATAATGTCACCGCATTCCTTCTCAGTTGGATTTTTTGGGGACCACAACGCCGCCGGTTTTCCAGATGGATCCCGGGGGGACAACGCCTCTGACGCAGGAGGTGGGGTAAATGTTGGTATTGGGGCCGATGACCGTGCCGGGGTTCAGCACGCTGTTGCAGCCCACCTCCACATGATCTCCCAGCATGGCCCCGAATTTCTTCAGGCCCGTGGGCATCTCCTCGCGACCGGACTTGACCACCACAAGGGTTTTGTCGGACTTGACGTTGGAGGTCAGGCTTCCGGCACCCATGTGGGATTTATAGCCCAGGATGCTGTCGCCTACATAATTATAGTGCGGCACCTGAACGTTGTCGAAAAGAATGACGTTTTTCAGCTCCACTGAGTTGCCCACCACGCAGTTTTCACCCACCAGGGCGCTGCCCCGGACGAAGGCGCAGTGGCGGACTTCGGTACCGGCCCCGATGATGCAGGGGGCGCCAAGAAAGGCGGTGGGGGCTACGGTGGCGGTTTTATGTACCCAAACCTGGGGCTTGACCTGCTCATAATCGTCACCCAGGTGTTGGCCCAGGCTGAGAATCAGCTGCTTGATGCCGGAAAGCGCTTCCCAGGGATAGGTAAAGCCCTTCAGGTAATCACCGGCAGCCGAGTGACTCAGGTCGTAAAGATCGTTGACAGTCAGCATAGTTCGCTCCTTCCTGTGGCAGCACTTGGGAGCCACTTGAGTTACTATACAACAAAAAGCAGGCGACTGTCAATTCTTTTTCGAATTAATTTACAAATTTGAATTCGCGCCGTACATAAACGGCCTATCCGGGGCACATAAAATCCGCTGCAAGGGTACACCGGACAGAGGATCAGGGAAGCGGGATCTGCATCTGGTCCAATACCAGACGGTCCGCCAGCCGGGTGATGAAGGCTGCGTTGCTGGGTCTGGGAATGCCGCCGTGCTCATCCGGCTGGAAAACCTGGGCCCAGAGGGCTTCGTTGCGCTGATTCCAGGCGCCCTGAATGGCGTTGCGGATGGACCGCTCCACCTGGGCGCTGTTGCAGTTGAACTGCCGGGCCACGCTGGGATAGAGCTCCTTGGTAATGGACTGCATGGGGTTGTCCACCATGCGCAGAACGGCTTCCCGCAGGTAGGGATAGCCCCGGAGCTTTGTGGAAATACCAAGGGAGATCAGAAGGTTTGAAATGTGGGTTCTGTTATCGGGGGCGCTGATGCTCGGACGGGGTCGATGGCAGCACAGGTCGTTGACCCGGCTTACAATGGCGCGGATGTCGCAGGGTTTGATCATCAGATACTCTACGCCCAGCTTGGTAGTTGCTTCCACCACATAGTCGTTGGCCAGCCTTGTGGTGGCCAGAACGGTCGGGCGGACTCCGGCGGCGGAGACGGTTTGCAGTAGGCTGATGCCGTCCAGCTCCGGAAGCATCAGGTCCAATATCAAAACATCGGGCGGGGTCCGCTGCAGGATGTCCAGCGCTTCTTTGCCGGTACGGCAGGCATGGACTCTGTAGTTGCCCTGAAGCGCGTTTGCGAGCGTGGAGCGAAACTCTTCGGAGCTATCCGCGATCAGGACTGACATAGTCTCCAAAAACAATCTCCTCCTTTTGCAAAATACCACAAGAGAATACCATACGGGTGTTGCTTTTTCAATCTGCAAAAAGCCTACATTATTCGACAATTGTCGACCCTATTCGACAGGGTGCGACAGATAAAGGGTGCGCATCGAAGAAATACGCACCCTTTAGTGATAGCTGTGGCATAGTTTTAGGGGGTCTCTGCAAAAAATCGACGGAAGTAGTCATACCACTGCTGGTAATCGCCGTCTTCCGGCAGGGAAGCGGAGTCGGACTGCTCCGGATCCCGGGGACGTTCGGAAAGGGTGATGTCCAGAACCAGGCTTTGCCCGCCCCGATAGACGGTGATTTGGGTCCGGTCCCCCGCCTGGAAGGCCCGCAGCGCCCGGGCCAGCGCGTTGAAGCCGTCCACCTTGTGGGGGCCCAGCGCGGTGATGATGTCCCGGGGCAGCACCCCTGCCGCGGCAGCGGCGCCCCCCGGCTCCACGGATTCCACATAGGCGCCCTTGGGAAGACCATAGGTGTCCACGGCGGCGGCCTCCACATCCATGCCCCGGATGCCCAGGTAGGCGGAGCGGATGTAGCCCTGGGTCATCAGGTCTTCCATGCTCTTTTTCAGGTCGTCAATGGGGATGGCGAAGCTGAGCCCCTCGATGGAGGCGCCGGAGGCAGAGGTGCCGGAGTATTTGGCGGTGGTAATGCCCACAACCTCTCCGCGCATGTTGAAGAGGGGACCGCCGGAATTGCCGGAATTGATGGCCGCGTCGGTCTGAAGCATATTCACCACATTGCTGTCCGTGGAAACCTCCCGGTTTTTGCCGCTGATATAGCCCACGGTCTGGGTGGCCTCCAGGGCGCTGAGGGGATTGCCGATGGCCACCACCATATCGCCGATGGCCAGCTCGCTGCTGCTGCCCAGGGTCACGGGCTGAAAATGGTCCCCCTCCACCTTCAGAAGGGCCATGTCTGCGGTGGCGTCCCGGCCCACCAGGGAGGCCTCGTGGGGTTCGGCATCCTGGGTGACCACGGAAATGGAGGAGGCCTCCGCTACCACATGGTAGTTGGTCACCACATAGCCGTCTTCCGAAAGGAAGAAGCCCGAACCGGTGACGGTGGTCTGGACGGACTGACCGCCGATGAGGGTGGTGCTGCCGCAGGTGATGCCCACCACGGAGGCCACGTTCCGGGCATAGACCTGGGCGGGGGTCAGAACCTCACCGGCTGGCAGCGGCGTAAAGGCTCCGGGGGCGCTTCGGTCCAGGCCCTCCAGCCGGGTTTCCAGGGCCCGGAGCTCCGCTTCCAGATCTTCCAGCTGCCGCTTCTGGCTTTCTGCGCCCCGGCTGCCGATGGCGATACCCCCCAAAAGGCAGGCCGCCGCCAGAAGCAGGGCCAGAGCCCTGGTCCGGAGCTTCCCCGGGGTCTTCGAA
>JAXEMQ010000148.1:0-3875 GCA_034099845.1 Faecousia sp. | reverse complement strand
GTGCGGACAAAACGCTTCTCCATAACCTTCTCCTTTTCACGCTGTTTTCAGGAAGACTGCAAACAATTTTCGAAAAACTCCCCCGCCGCTTGTGGGCGGCGGGGGATTGGGGTTACTCCTTGGTGCTTTCCACGATGCCGTTGGCCAGACCCACCAGGCCCTGCATTTCGCTGGGAATGATGATCTTGGTGGCCTTTCCGTCGGCAACCTTCTGCATAGCCTCGATGGCCTTCAGCTTCAGCACGCTGTCATTGGGGGCCTGCTGATTCAGCAGTTCCAGAGAGTCGGCCAGCGCCTGCTGCACGGAACGGATGGCCTGGGCTTCGCCGTCGGCCTTCAGAATGGCAGCCTGCTTTTCGGCCTCGGCCCGGAGAATGGCGGCCTGCTTTTCAGCATCGGCCTTCAGGATGGCGGATTCCCGCTCGCCTTCCGCAATCAGGATGGCGGACTTCTTCTGGCCCTCGGCCTGCAGGATGGACTGACGGCGGTCACGCTCTGCCTTCATCTGCTTTTCCATGGAGTTCTGGATGTCGGCGGGAGGCAGAATGTTCTTCAGCTCCACACGGTTGACCTTGATACCCCAGGGGTCGGTGGCCTCATCCAGGATGGCGCGCATCTTGGTGTTCACCACATCCCGGGAGGTCAGGGTCTGGTCCAGCTCCAGGTCGCCGATGATGTTACGCAGGGTGGTGGCGGTCAGGGTTTCCATAGCCATCATGGGCTGCTCCACACCGTAGCAGTAGAGCTTGGGGTCGGTGATCTGGAAGTAAACAACGGTATCAATCTGCATAGTAACGTTGTCCTTGGTGATCACGGGCTGGGGCGGATAGTCCAGAACCTGCTCCTTCAGACTGACCTTCCGGGCAATGCGGTCAATAAAGGGAACCTTGAAGTGCATACCCACACTCCACACGCTATGGAAGGCGCCCAGGCGTTCGATGACGTAAGCCCGGGACTGCTGGACAACGGCGATATTGGAGATAATCAGCAAAATCGCCAGAACGATCAGAACGATGACAACAAACATGGTTTTTCCTCCTTAAAAAATTACACTTTTTCGGGAACGGATGCGGGGCTCACAATGAGCTTGACGCCCTCAATCCGCTCAATCCGGACGATAGAGCCTGCCGGCAGCTCCGAATCATCGGCACTGCGGGCGCTCCAGGTCATACCATTTACTTTTACCCGGCCCTGGGAACGAAGGTTGCAGATGTCTTCCGTTACCGGGCACTCTTTTCCAACCAGGGAATCTGCATTGGTTTTCTGAATCTTGGGGTTCAGATACTTCCGGACCGCGGGCCGGAGCAGTGCCAGCAGCACCACCGCCACGATCAGGAAAAGAAAGATCTGAATGGTCAGTGACGCGCCCAGCAGCGCGGCAATGGCCGCGGCGACTGCCCCGATGGCAAACCAGACGGAAACCAGGGCCACACTGGCACCCTCGATCATCAGAAACACGACCAGCAATCCCAGCCAGAGGTAAGCATATAGATTCATTTCCTTTCCTCCTCCGTGTTTCTTGCTTACGGCATTATCATATCAGGAAGCATCACAATCGTCAATTCCTTCCGGAACAAAATAACAGGGATTATTTTTGTTGAAAAAGTGAAATAGGCCAATGGTTCCCCATGTTTCATAGAATTCCCGTTTCTGTTCCGTCTACTTGTTATGTTCCCCTCTCCGATTTCGATTCTTTCTTCCCTTTTGTTACCATTTTTCTTTCTTCCGTACCTCACGAAGCCCGCTTCCGGTATTGTTCACAATAATACTCCACAGGTCTTTTACATCCTGTGGAGAAATTTTTTCGTTTTCCCGGGAGCACCTGTACATAACCAACTGTTTCATTCTCTATTTATGCACCTGATTGTAGGATTTTCATGCTCAATTTTCGTTTCTCCACCGGTTTTTTTGTTTTTCCACAAAAATTATCCACAACTGTGGATACAGTTGTGGATAATTTTACTATTTGATATACTTTTTAACTGTTTTGTTACTTGCTGAGATAGGCATCAATGGCAGCAGCGCCCTTCTTGCCGGCACCCATCGCCAGAATCACGGTTGCGGCGCCGGTAACGGCATCGCCGCCGGCGAACACGCCCTCGCGGGTGGTCATCTCGTTCTCGTTGACAATCAGGCAGCCCTTGCGGTTGGTATCCAGGCCGGGGGTGGTGGAGCGGATCAGGGGGTTGGGGCTGGTGCCCAGAGCCATGATCACGGTGTCCACGTCCAGCACGAACTCGCTGCCGGGCACCTCCACAGGACGGCGGCGGCCGGAGGCATCGGGCTCACCCAGCTCCATGCGGATGCACTTGATGCCGCAGACCCGGCCATCCGCATCGCCCAGGATTTCCACAGGGTTGCACAGGGTCTTGAACTCGATGCCCTCTTCCTTGGCGTGGTGCTGCTCTTCCTTACGGGCGGGCATTTCCGCCTCGCCCCGGCGGTAGACGATGTACACGTGCTCGGCACCCAGACGCATGGCGCAGCGGGCGCCGTCCATGGCCACGTTGCCGCCGCCCACCACGGCCACAGCCTTGGACTGGATGATGGGGGTATCGGAATTGGGATCATAGGCCTTCATCAGGTTGGTACGGGTCAGGTACTCGTTGGCGGACAGCACGCCCTTTAAGGACTCGCCGGGGATGTTCATGAACATGGGCAGGCCCGCGCCGGAGCCCACAAACACAGCCTGGAAGCCCATCTCGAACAGCTCGTCGATGGTCAGCACCCGGCCGATGACCATGTTGGTCATGACCTTCACGCCCTGGGCCTCCAGCTTCTTCACCTCGTTGGCCACGATGGCCTTGGGAAGACGGAACTCGGGGATGCCGTAGACCAGCACGCCGCCGGCGGTGTGCAGGGCTTCAAAAATGCTCACATCGTAGCCCTTCTTGGCCAGGTCGCTGGCGGCGGTGAGGCCGGCAGGGCCGGAACCCACCACGGCCACCTTCTTGCCGTTGGGCTCTGCCTTCCCGGGCATGGCGTTGACGTTCTCCCGATACCAGTCGGCAACGAATCGCTCCAGGCGGCCGATGGCAACGGGCTCACCCTTGATGCCCCGGACGCACTTGCTCTCGCACTGGGTCTCCTGGGGGCAGACCCGGCCGGACAGAGCGGGCAGGGCATTGGTGGAGGTGATGATTTCGTAAGCGGCCTTGAAGTCACCCTCGGCCACCTTCTTGATGAATTCAGGGATTCTTACGTTGACGGGGCAGCCTTCCACACACTTGGGGTTCTTGCAGTTCAGGCATCTTCCTGCCTCTTCCTTGGCCATCTCTTCGGTATAGCCAAGGGCAACCTCCTTAAAGTTCCGGGCGCGGACCTTGGGATCCTGCTCCGGCATGGGGGTCTTGGTCAGAGTCATATTCGCCATTTCGATCTCCTCCTTACTTGATGAGGGCCTTGCCCATGGCTTCCATCCGGCAAACGTGATCCTTGGCAACCTCTGCCTCACGCTCCCGGTAGATGCCGTTGCGGCTCATGAGCTCCGCGTAATCCACCTTGTGGCCGTCGAACTCGGGGCCGTCCACGCAGGCAAACTTGGTCTCGCCGCCCACGGTGACCCGGCAGCCGCCGCACATACCGGTGCCGTCCACCATGATGGGGTTCAGGGAAACCACGGTGTGCACGCCGAAGGGCTCGGTGGTCTTGCTGACAAACTTCATCATGGGCACCGGTCCGATGGCCAGAACCTCATCGTACTGCACGCCGCTCTCCAGCAGCGCCTGCAGCTTTACGGTGCCGAAGCCCTTTTCGCCGTAGGAGCCGTCGTCGGTCATCAGGTACAGATTGTCGGCGCAGGCGCGGAACTCCTCCTCCAGAATCACAATGTCCTTGGTACGGAAGCCGATGATGACGTCCACAATGGCGCCGGC
>JAXEMQ010000139.1:0-3307 GCA_034099845.1 Faecousia sp. | reverse complement strand
CTTTGGGTCTTCAGGGCCTGCTTCAGTCCCTCCGGGTCTCCGGCATATTTTTCAATCTGCTTCAGATCGTCGCAAGCAGGCTCCCCTTCCGCCATGGCCTGGCCCAGGATTTCTCCCCCGGCGGTGAGCACCAGGGTGTCGGCCGTGAAGCCGCCGTACTGGGTGGCCAGCAGGCTGGTCACGGAGGGGGCCTCAATAAAGCCCACCATCACACCGCAGACCTGTCCGGCGAAATACACCGGCGCGTAGAAGCCCATCAGCCGCTGGGAATCGAACACGGATTCCTCCACCACGGTATAGCCGGAAAGGCCCTGCATACCGTTCCGGAAATAGTCCCGCTCGGATACGTTGGCCACCTTCCGGTCACTGGTGTAGCTGTCGCCCTTGCTGTTTACATAACGTATCCGGTCAAAGCCGGGATTCTCTTCCAGCTCCCGCAGCTGTTCCCGATCCACCTGGTCAGAATCCAGGCCCTTGCCGTAAAGATAGGCCATGGAGGAGATGGCATCCCGCTTGGCCTCGAACACATCGCCCACATGCTGGGCCGTGCGTTCAGCAAGCTCCATGGTATAGTGGTCGATCTGCTCCATCTGCCGGTTGTAGTTGATCCGCCGGGAAAGCAACAGGATTCCGAAGATGGCCACAATCAGCATAGCCCCGCAGAAAATCATGGCGTGCATGATCTTTTTTTCCTGGTCCTGCATTCCGGAATCCCTCCCCTCCTGTTTTCTTTTTATTATACCTGTTTCCGTCCTTTTTGCAAGAGGCAGCGGGAAAAAGGTGGGAAGCCAGCGGCGGGAAAAAGGCGGGAAGCCAGGGCAAATTCTTTCCCTGTTTCTTTTGGGTTTAGAATAAAGGGATAAAATGTGTGAAAAATAGAGAAAACTGCGGTGCGGAAGAAATAGGAGGCAGAAAATGAAACAGAAAAACCGGCTGGGACGGATCCTGTATTTCTGGGTAAACCTGAGCTTTCTGGTGCCCATTGTCTATCTGATTCTGCGGATGATTTTCGGCAGAACCGGCAGCAGCGAGGCCGGCTACCATTCGGATTCGGACTATTTGCTGATGCTGATGCAGTGTATTCTGGGCCTTGTCACCATCCATCTGCCCGGCATTCTGGAACGGCGGCTGCGGTTTGAGCTGCCGGGGCTGCTGTACGGCTTTTATATTGTCTTCCTCTACTGCGCCATTTTCCTGGGCGAGGTGCGGAGCTTCTACTATCTGTTCCCCCGGTGGGACTCCATACTGCACTTTTTCAGTTCCCTGATGACGGGCTTCTTCGGTCTCATGGTGGTGACCATCCTCAACCGGGACCGGCATGTGTCCATGAACCTCAGCCCCCTGTTTGTGTGCCTGTTCGCCTTCTGCTTTTCCGTCACCATCGGCTCTCTCTGGGAGATCTATGAATTCATCGGAGACGGTCTCTTCGGCCTCAATATGCAGAAATTTATGACCGCCCAGGGGGAGCTTCTGGTGGGCCACAATGCCCTGCGGGACACCATGAAGGACATCATCGTGGACGTACTGGGCGCCCTGCTGGCCTCCGTCATCGGCATGATTTCCATCCGCAGAGGAACACGGTGGTATATTCCCACCCTGACCCGCAGTGAAGAGGAGGCAGAGGAATGAAACAGCGTACCCTCACCGGACTGGTGCTGGCCCTTGTGAGCTTTCTGCTGCTGTGCTGCTTCCGGCTGCCCTTTGTGCCGGAGCTGGCGGCCATTTGCCTGGGCTGCGGCGCGGTCTGGGAGATTCTCGGCGCCTGCGGCGTGAAAAGCAGGCTCCTGCGGGCGGTATGCTATGCCTGGGCGGTGCTGCTGCCCCTGCTGCCCCTGGGAGAAAACCGGTATGTCATGTCCGCCCTGCTGGTGCTGGGCCTTTGCTATTTTACATACCTGATGGGCAGAATCGGCAAGCCTCAGAAAGGCTGGATGCCTTTCGTCAATGTATTTTTCACGGTGGGCCTGTACCGGAGTCTGGCCGCCTTCGGCAGACTGCCCCAGGGCGCCATGCGTCTGTGCCTCACCGGCGTGATCTGCGCCCTGACGGATATTTTCGCCTATCTGGTGGGCAGCCGGTTTGGAAAGCACAAGCTATCGCCCAAAGTGAGCCCCGGCAAGAGCGTGGAAGGGGCACTGGGCGGACTTCTGGTCACCCTGGTTCTGGTCACACTGGTCTTTTCTCCCTATTACGGAAACGCCTGGGCTGTGGCGCTGTACGCCGGGGTCTGTTCCATTCTGAGCCAGTGGGGAGACCTGAGTATGTCCGCCGTCAAGCGGGTGGCAGGGGTGAAGGATTTCGGAAAAATCTTCCCCGGCCACGGCGGCATTCTGGACCGCTGTGACAGCCTGATGTATCCCCTGGCCTTCACCTGGCTGCTGTACTGCTTCCTGGGCTAAAAGAGCCCGGTATCCTTTTTCTTACCGTACAGGATCCCTTTCATCGTTCCCTTTCCCTTTTCGGACAGGATTCCGCACATATATTTTTATTATTTGTTTTTCTTTTCTTTTTTCTCTTACTTACCCTTATACGAACACTCTTACTCTTACGATTACTCTTACTATTACTATTATTGTCACGGATTTTCACTTGACCGCAATTGATTTCAAATGCGGTCAAGTGTTTTTGCCTGTCCTTTGCCCTTTGGGGGCGGGATCCGGATGTCGGATCCTGTATGCAAAATGGGTATTGAAATTGTCCGCCCTTTCTGATATAATACAGAAAACGCAGGGTTAGTTCATCGGTAGAATGGTCGCTTCCCAAGCCACAGAGGCGGGTTCGATTCCCGTACCCTGCTCCAAAAGCAAAAGCACCCCACCCGGGGTGCTTTTGCTTTTGGGAATGATTTGGGGAATCGAACCCACTTTCATCCGGGTGTCCGGTGGACACCCGGCCCACGGTGGCTGGACACCGTGGGCACCCTACGCTTTGCTGCGCAAAGCGGCAATCGATTCCCGTACCCTGCTCCAAAAATCGGCAAGCAACGTAAGGTGCTTGCCGATTTTTACCTATTACCTCTTCACTATTCGCTCTTCACTGGAATTGAAGGGCCGATTTTTGGAAAGGAATAGGTTATAGTGAATAGTGAAGAACTTGAGGTGTCCCTTCGGGACGCGTTTCCGAGCTGGGTCAACTGCGAACAGTGAGCCGCACATTTGTCACATGCCGGCTCACAGTTTATGATAAAAGTTGCGTATAATATTCTATGCATAGCACGCAGTTTTTGCGTATTTTTCTTGCGCATTCAAAAAAGCTGTGCTATGATGTATCCGGGGTGATTGGGCTATGACCTTGAAACAGCTTCGAA
>JAXEMQ010000133.1:0-6437 GCA_034099845.1 Faecousia sp. | reverse complement strand
CAGCACGGAATCCGCTCCCCGATAGACGATTTCCCGCAGGGCATCGGATGTGTAATTCAAGGTCGGCATGGATTCCAGACCCCACCAGCCATGATAGCTGTTGTCCGGCTCAAAGAAATAGTAGCTGCGCTCCACAGAGTCGGGATTGTTGTAGGCGCCCTCATTTTTATCAAAATACAGTCCATCCCGGTTGAACCAGCGGTGAGCGGTGCCGGTGTGATTGATGGAAATATCCAGAATCAGCTTCATTCCGTTTTCGTGAAGCGCTTTGGACAAATCCGCCAGAGCCTGATCTCCGCCAAAATGAGGATCTACATGGAAATAATCCAGGCAGTCATATTTGTGGCAGGACTGGGCATAGAAAATGGGATTCAAATAAAGAGCGGTGACGCCCAGCTCTTTCAGATAAGGGATTTTTTGCTGAATTCCCTGTAAATCACCGCCATAAAAGTCCAGACAGTGCCCTTCTTCATAGGTCAGGGGCTTTGCTTCCCAGTTCTCCATCCGAATGGACGGGTATCCATCCTGGCTGTATTCCCCGGTACGCACATCGTTTCCCGGATCTCCATTGCAGAACCGCTCCGGAAAAATCTGATAAAACACCGCGTGCTTCACCCACGCGGGCTGCACATAGTCCGCAACCAGCTGGAAGTCGTAGCTGTGTTCCGGGAGATAGGTTGTGATTTCCTTCTGGGTATAAAAGAAAATCTGTTCTCCGCTGACAATGTAGAAGTGGTAACACATCCGGTTCTCGTCCATCCGCAGGGGGCATTCCCAGTAAACAAAACCATGCTCAATGCCTGCTTTGCGCATATCTACCTTCAGTTCCCCGCCATTGGGCGTCGCGCGAAGAATGACATACTGTACCGGCGCGTCTTCATACATCCGCAGCCGAATGGTTACTGTCTCAAAGAGTTGGGGGGCCGGATTGGATACAAATGCCGCGCTTCCGTCGCTGTATACACTTTCAAGCCACTGTTCCATGTGATCTCTCCATTCTCTTACATCAGGTCGGCAAATCAGCCGTACTGTACTATTTTACACAATTTGCGCAGCGCCTGCAAGTAGGAAAAGTGTTTCCCATGAAAAACCCGCGGACTGCAGTCCGCGGGATAAATCACTTGTCATAGGTTTTCAGGATATCGTCGCCCTCATAATCATTGGGGAAACAGAAAATATGGCGGCCAATATTGCCCCAAAGTTTTCTGGTGGTACGCACACGGCCATAGAACATCACATCCTTAGGCAACACGTAGGGGCCGTACAACGCCCTGTCAATGGCCTCATACTGGGCCTGACCGGGCTTTGCGGATTTCAGGAGGCTCTGCTTGACAAATTGACTTTCGTCATTGATCATGTAAGAAATGTTGCTGCCAAACCGTCCGGAAACATAGCGGTTCAGAACCACTTCCGCAATGGCCTGCTGCCCCTCCGGGCATTCTCCCCGGGCCTCAACCCACACCAGCCGTGCCAGAAGCTTTGTCTCCTCCTCCGTCAGATGAACATCCGGGTACCTGGGTTCCACATAAGGCCGGACAGGCTCTTCATAAATGTAGGGATTCTCCGGCATCTGAGCCGGATCATAGATCCACGCGCCGTCATAGCCCCAGCAGATCTCATCCTCGGTAAAGCCGTTCTCAAACTTTTCATTGAGATACCAGCTGTCCCGGTTCCGCTGTGAAGGGTCGAGAACGTCCAGGAGTCCATTGCTCTTAAATCCCTTAATCAGAATAAAATGCTGCGATTCGGTAAACAAAGAGCGTTTGTTCACCAGCTGAATAACCGCTTTCCCCTCATACAGCGCATCAATGACATCCCGGTAATCCTTTGCCTCAACATAGGGAAGCTCCAGCGTTTTTGAAATATACCGCACACGTTCCACATTGTTATCCCCATAGCCGCCGAACCAGCGGGCCAATTCATCGGGATAGTATTGGTGACCGGTCAGATAGGTTGCCAGAGACGCAAGACACACCACGCTGCACCCGTTGCTCAATATGGTACCGGAGGCATACATAACATCGCCGTATTCTTCCAGCGTATAGTCCGGAAAAAAATGGCTGTCGGCACCGTAGTGCCAGTAATCCGTCTCTTCCTCTTTTTCGGTTTCCTCCCAGGGATCATACTCTTCGGTGTACTCCTCCTCATCACCCTCGGTGGAGTCCCAGTACGAGCTGTCATCATACTCCGCCTCAGTCTCCCAGGAATCCTCCTCACAGAATGCCAATACCGGAAAACAGGAGATCAGCATCACCAGAGCCATTGCCAAACTCAGCAGGCGCAGCTTATTTACTTTGCATACGGAAGCGCCCATAGACCTTTCTCCCAAGCCGTGTATTTCGGAATGTCTTTACCCGGAGGAGTCAGAACAAACCAGTATAGTAACAACATAGGGTGATTATATCACTCTTTGTAATTATTTGCAATTAATAACTCGTGTTATATTTTCTTGAAATGTTTAAGAATTTTTAAATTCTTCTTGCCAGCTTCTCAGAATATTCTCTGCGGAACCCTTCAAAGTCTCCACGATCCAGTGCGTTTCGGATACGCTCCATCAGCTTGTTGTAGAAATACAGGTTGTGCATCACCGATAGTCTCATCGCGAGCATTTCCTCCGCAACAAACAAATGGCGGATATAAGCGCGGCTGAATCTGCGGCATACAGGGCAATCACACTGGGGATCGATGGGGTTTTCATCCAACTGATACTTGGCATTTTTCAGGTTGATGGCCCCCTCCCAGGTAAACAGCCGGGCATGGCGGGCATTCCGGGCAGGCATCACGCAGTCAAAGAAATCAATGCCCCTTGCAACACCTTCAATAATGTTGGTCGGTGTTCCAACGCCCATCAGGTATCGGGTCTTATCCGCCGGCATATATGGCTCCACTGCCTCAATGATGCCGTACATCTCCTCTGCAGTCTCCCCTACCGCCAGACCGCCGATGGCATAGCCGGGAAGGTCCAGATCCGCAATGCGCTTCATATGGTCCACACGAATATCGGGATAGGTGCCACCCTGATTGATGCCCCAAAGCATCTGCTGGGGGTTCACCGTGTCCGGCAGGCTGTTGAGCCGTGCATTCTCCGCCTTGCAGCGGACCAGCCAGCGGTAGGTCCGGTCTACGCTTTTCTGAACATAATCCCTGGGTGCGGGATTCTCAATACACTCGTCGAAGGCCATACAGATGTCACTTCCCAGGTTGGACTGAATCCGCATACTCTCCTCCGGCCCCATAAAGATCTTATGGCCGTCAATATGGGAGGCAAAGTACACCCCCTCCTCCTTGATCTTCCGCAGGGATGCCAGGCTGAACACCTGAAATCCGCCGGAGTCCGTAAGGATGGGGCCGTCCCAGGTCATGAATTTGTGCAGTCCCCCCATCTGATGCACAACCTTGTCCGTTGGCCGCAAGTGCAGATGATAGGTATTGCTCAGCTCCACCTGGCAGCCGATGTTTTTCAGGTCCTCCGCGCTGAGAGCGCCCTTGATGGCCCCCTGGGTGCCCACATTCATAAACACAGGGGTCTGCACCGTGCCATGGGCACATGTGAATTCCCCCCGCCGGGCTTTGCCCTCTGTTTTCTTTAATTCAAACATAGCTTCCCTCTTTTTTGTCCGGTTCTATTTCTCTCCGATTCCGTCTGCAATGAACATGGCATCCCCAAAGCTGAAGAAACGATAGCGCTCTTCCACCGCAATCCGGTAGGCATTCAGGACATGCTCCCTGCCCGCGAAGGCGGATACCAGCATCACCAGGGTGCTCTCCGGCAAGTGGAAGTTTGTAATCAGTGCGTCCATCGCCTTGAAGGAGTAGCCCGGGTAGATGAAAATGTCTGTCCACCGGGATTTGGCCGAAAAGCTTCCATCCTCATTGACAAGGGATTCCAGAGTCCGGCAGGAGGTGGTGCCCACGCAGATTATCCGGCCCCCGGATGCCTTGGTTTCGTTCAGAATTGTTGCGGTTTCCTCGTTCATCATACACAGCTCACTGTGCATATGGTGCTCCAGAATGTCCTCTGCCTTTACGGGACGGAAGGTCCCCAGGCCCACATGGAGCGTTACAAAAGCGGTTTTGACGCCCTTTTCCCGAATTCTGTCCAGCAGCTCCGTGGTAAAATGCAGGCCCGCCGTAGGCGCGGCAGCGGAACCCAATTCCCGGGAATAGACCGTCTGATACCGCTCCTGATCCTGAAGCTCTTCCTTGATATAGGGCGGCAAGGGCATCTTGCCCAGCTGCTCCAGCACTTCCAGGAAAATGCCTTCAAAACGGAATTCCACCACCCGGTTTCCTGTTTCCTGTACCTCTTTGACAACTGCGGTCAGCTCTCCGTTGCCGAAAATGACTTCGTTTCCCACCTGCATTTTCCGGCCGGGTTTGCATAAACACTCCCAGCACTTGTTTCCCAAGTCCCGCAGCAGCAGCACCTCCACTGCGCCGCCGGTGGGACGGTGGCCCAGGAGCCGGGCAGGCAGAACCCGGGAATCATTCATCACCAGACAGTCACCGGGATTCAGGTAGTCCAGAATATCATAAAAATGCTTATGCCGCACCTGTCCCGTTGCGCGGTCCAGGAGCATCAGACGGGATGTATCCCGTTTTTCCAGAGGTGTCTGGGCAATCAGGTCCTCCGGGAGATCATAGAAAAAGTCATGGGTTTTCAAAGCTTTGGTTCCTCCAAAAGATGTGGTATACCGTCGGACAATTGCATTCAGTATACCCGATTTTCCTATTTTTTGCAACAGGCAAAAGGATACATCCGGGCATAGACTGCATGGGAGGGATCTGTCTATGAATCATCCATTTTTTACCGGTGTCTGTACGGCACTGGTTACGCCGTTTCTGAAGGATTCGGTCAACTATCCCATGCTGGAGCAGCTGCTGCGGCGGCAGTATGACGCCGGTATCCGGGCAGTTGTCATCTGCGGCACCACCGGAGAATCCGCGACACTTACGGACGAAGAAAAACTCACCATGTTCCGCTATGCAAAAAAGAGCATGCCGGAAGATTTACGCATCATCGCCGGAACCGGGTCCAATTCGACTGTCCACGCAATCGCGCTGAGTCAGGCTGCCCAGGAAGCCGGTGCCGATGCGCTGTTGGTCGTCAGTCCATACTACAACAAAGCAACTCCGGAAGGACTATATCTGCACTATGCTGCCATCGCAAGCAGTGTTCAGATTCCGGTAATCCTTTACAATGTACCCAGCCGCACCGGTGTGGATATTCCGGTGGAGGTATACAGGCGGCTGTCTCAAATCCCCAATATCGCTGGCGTAAAAGAGGCGTCCTCTGACATTCGGAAACTCGCCCGTATCCGAAGCCAATGCCCAGACCATTTTACCGTCTGGTGCGGAAATGACGATCTGGCTGTTGCCGCCATGGCGCTAGGTGCAAAGGGACTGATTTCCGTTGTCTCCAACATTGAGCCGGAAATCACCGGTTCTATGATTGGCGCGGCCCTGGACGGAGATTTCGACACTGCCACGGCCTTGCAGCTGAGCCTGCTGCCGCTTATTGAGGCACTGTTTCAGGAGGTGAATCCCATTCCCGTAAAAGCCGCCATGGCAATGATCGGCTATGACTGCGGCAGCTGCCGGATGCCCCTGTGCAGCCCATCGGAGGAAACATCCGCGCTTCTCAAGGATTTGTTATAGGTACAGAACGCCGGGAACCCTGCAAGGTTCCCGGCACATTTCGTTATTTGAGAATTGCCTTGTGGAATACTTTCTTGCCCTTGCGGATCTTTACACCCTCAGCAAGCATTTCTCTGGTCACCGCAAAGGTGGGGGCAGGGACCTTCTCATCGTTTACAAGAACACCGCCCTGCTGGACAAGGGTCCGGGCTTCTTTGTTGGAGGAGGCCAGCTTGCAGGCCACCATCAGGCTGAGAATGCCGATCTGACCGTCGGTCAGCTGCTCCTCGGCAATCTCAGTGGTGGGAAGATTGGCATCCTCTCCGCCGCCGACAAACAGGGCCTTGGCGGAAGCCTGGGCCTTTTGAGCCTCCTCTTCGCCATGGACCAGCTTTGTGAGCTCAAAGGCCAGAATTTCCTTGGCTTCGTTGATCTTGGCATCCTTCCAGGAGTCCATTTCGTCGATTTGCTCCAGCGGCAGGAAGGTCAGCATCCGAATGCACTTCATCACATCGGCATCATCCACATTGCGCCAGTACTGGTAGAATTCGTAGGGACTGGTCTTGTTGGGATCCAGCCATACGGCGCCCTTTGCGGTTTTGCCCATCTTCTTTCCCTCGGAGTTGAGGAGCAGCGTAATGGTCATGGCGTGGGCATCCTTCCCCAGCTTCCGGCGGATCAGCTCCGTACCGCCCAGCATATTGCTCCACTGATCATTGCCGCCGAACTGCATATTGCAGCCGTAATGCTGGTACAGGTAGTAGAAATCGTAGGACTGCATAGGCATGTAGTTGAACTCC
>JAXEMQ010000130.1:0-3666 GCA_034099845.1 Faecousia sp. | reverse complement strand
GCGGAGTTTTTTGTGGAAAAGGAGGATATGGATGGAAATGTATTTTGTTTTGTTCGGCTGTTTCGCGGTTCCTGTTTTGGTTTGCACAATGAAAAAAGGACGGCAGTGTTATCCGGCCAGCTCCGCGATGAAGGCCGGCTTGTCGGTGCTGCGGAAATAGGCGGAGCCGGAAACCAGCACAACGGCACCGCTTTCCTTTACGATGGGAGCGGTGACGGCATCAATGCCGCCGTCCACCTCCAGCAGGCACGAGGGGTTGACCTGGGCCAGACGGTCCCGCAGAGCGGAGAGCTTGGGCATCATATGGGCCATGAATTTCTGACCGCCGAAACCGGGCTCCACGGTCATCACCAGAATCAGCTCCACCTGATCCAGAAAGGGCTCCAGCGCCTGGGCAGGGGTTCCGGGCTTAACGGAGATGCCTGCTTTCTTTCCCATGGCGTGAATTTCGCGGATGGCTTCCAGAATGTTTTCACGGGTGTCCGCTTCCAGATGGACGGTGACCAGATCGGCACCGGCCTGGCAGAACCGCCGGGCATATCGGATGGGCTCCGTGATCATAAGGTGCACATCCAGGGTCAGGTCGGTGACCCGGCGCAGACGCTCCACCACGGGAAGCCCCACGGTAATGTTGGGAACAAAATGCCCGTCCATAACGTCAATGTGGACCCAATGGATCCCCAGAGCCTTCATTTCATCCAGTTCCCGCTGCAAATTGGCAAAATCGGCGGAGAGGATAGAGGGTGCGACAATAGCCATGAAAAGAACCTCCTGAAACAATCAGCGCGGCGCGCGGTATTATCTGCCTGTATTATATCAGATTCCGGCGGAATTGACAAGGTTGGATTGAGAATCCGGTTTTTGCGGGCAGAAAGAGACCCGGCAGCAAAAGCTGCCGGGGGAGCTTTACCGGTTTATGGAGCAGGCCATGCGGTGGTAGGTATGGCGCACGCCCCGGATGGCGATGGAATAGGCGGTGATGTTCTCCGGGGTGGCCATGCCCACGTAGCCGGTATCCCCGATGTGGTGGATGTCGGTGCCGGCCATCTTGCACATCAGGGCAATGCGGCGGAGGGTATCCTTGTCGGCACCCTCCTGAGAGGTACCGATGGCGGTAATGGTCATGGCCCCCAGACGGTGGGCGCACAAAACCAGCTCCCGGGCATACTCCATGGTGATGCCGGGAATGGTGCCGGGGGCGGGCAGCAGCACAATATCGGCACCGGCCCCAATGAATTCTTCCACATCTTCCCTGGTCATAATGGGCCGTCCCGCCTCCGTGAGCACACCGGCTCCGTGCATCTTTCCGGCGGCCAGGACGATCCGGTCGCCTACGGCTTCCCGGAATTGGGTCAGAGTTCTGGAGATGGCGTCATTGGTCACGCCCACACCGGGGTTGCCGGTGAGCAGGATGAAGTCCACTCCCAGATCCCGGGCAAGCAGGGCGTTTTCCACGGTGGCTCTCCGGCCGGCGGACATGGCCCACAGGGGGCCTTCCTCGCCCTTGGTTCCCTCGGGCACCGGCTCCAGATTGATGCCCACCGGGCGACCTGTCAGCTTTTTCAGGCACCGGATGGTGTCTTCCGGGGCGGTGTTTTTGGGAAGCCCCAGAATGCCGGGGTGCTGTACGTCAAACATATTTAGTAGCAGAATATCTGCGCCCATGGCCGCCACGAACTCGGCATTGGTTACATCGTTCAGCATTGGCTGTACGGCGCCGATGGTTTCGCAGGCAATGACCCGACCTTCGCTTTTCCGGATGGATTCCAGAAGATCTTCTTTGGTAAACTTTGCAAAGTCGGAGGCAGTGCAGTCCAGTATCCGTTTTGCCATATCATCAATCCTCCTGTGGAGTTTGTCTCAACTCCCATTATACGGGATCATTGGGAAGAAATCAATTGGAAGATATGTTACAATACGCAGATATGAACCCGGACAGCCGGATTGCCAGGAACATGAAGGCTGCCGTCACCCAGAATGAGGCGGTTCTGAATGCCTGGGTGGATGCGGTGAGCGAGGGTATGGAGAACTTCAAGCTCCAGGATGGGCAAAAAAATGACGCCCAGAAGGGCGTGAAGTTCAGCATTCGTAATACATCATCCATGAGTTTACAGGATCAGATAAAGGCATATCATAATGGGAAGTTGCAATCAAGTGATGCATTCTATTTTGGAGAAGCACCTAAAACTTTGAATAAAATAGGTATTACAAGACCTCTTGCAATGTCTCAAACAGATTATGCAAAATCCGCGAAATACAAGCACAATACAAAGCGAAGAAACTTCCTTGCAGTTTCTTCTAATTTGGCAAGCCCTATGTTTTCGTTCAGCATTGATGGGAAACATGGAATCGTAGTAGATGATTATGATGGTGATGGGAATAAGCTCCTTATTGCTATACACGAAAACAAGATTTCTGGACATGATAACGTTGATGCAATAAAAAGTATTTATGGAATACAAAATCCTGCAGAATGGCTGAATAATCAAATCAAATCTGGTGCAACATTTACTTTGTTTGACGAAAAAAGAGCGAACACTTTCCTGCACAGCTACGGCTACTCGGCCTCGCTAAAGGAAGGTATTCACTCTACGGAGGATAATGTAACACAGCAGGCAGAAAATGTCAATGGAATTCTGAAATCTTCCAGGAACCAGACGAAAACTGAAAATTTCAAACGCTGGTTCGGTGACTGGCAAAATGACCCGGCGAATGCAAGCAAGGTTGTGGATGCAGATGGAACGCCGAAGGTTCTCTACCACCAGACCGCATCTGACTTCACAATTTTTGACCCGAAGTATCCCGGAGCAGGAACGAGAGACAATGAGACGCCATTTGGAATCTTTATGAAGTCCAGCGACAAGAACATTGGACTGAACGGAGATAAGCAGATGGCACTGTACGCCAGGATCGTCAATCCGCTTGAAGTACAAGACAGGCAGCACCTTACTAGAGAACTGGAAAAAATCTCACCGGATTTTTCTGCAATATCGGAAGAATACAGGAATCTGAACGAGGAATACCAGAGAAAGGTGGACGATGCCGGAGAAGCCGTAAGCGCATATATGCTGGAGTGGAGAAAGGCACACCCAGATGCTTCCAGACGGGCAATCTATGAGAACGCACGGTATGATGAACTCTCCGATGCAGAGGATGCCTTGATTGACGAGTGGGAAGAGGAAGCCAAAAAGATAGAAGCCCGCTCCAAGGAGATCATCACAAGAGACCTGGAGGCGAATGGATATGACGGTGTTATCATCCTCTATGACAAGGGAAGCTTCGGAAGAAGCACCGACACTTACATTGCGCTTCATCCGGAACAGGTGAAATCTGCCACGGACAACATTGGAACCTTTGACGGTAGCAACCCGGATATCCGCTATTCCTCCCGCACGAACCAGGATTCCATGCTTGGCCGCCTGGAGGAACAGAACGAACGGCTCCAGGAGGAGATGGACTACCTGAAGTAGCTGGTGAAGATCCAGAAGAGCGGCAACAAGGCCCGCTTTCCGGGGGAAAGCGGTAAGGAGAAAACCAGTGTTTGCACTGGTTTTGCCAACCTGCCGCCGGCATGGTGGATTTGCGTGGGTTCGAAGCCACGAATCTTCCCCGACCAAGACACACCCACCAGCTTCGCGGGTGGGTCTTTTGCTGGTGGGGGAAGGT
>JAXEMQ010000120.1:0-5735 GCA_034099845.1 Faecousia sp. | reverse complement strand
GCGGTCTTCTGGTCCGATACCCCCTTCGATGGCTTTGATACCACCCGGGATGCCTTTGTGGGCGTATACGGCGGCCCCCAGCTGCCCCAGGCGGTGAAGAACGGCCGCTGCACCGGCTCCGTGGCCCACGGCTGGGCTCCTGTGGGCGCCATGCAGTTTGACCTGACCCTGGAGCCCGGGAAGAGCAGCAGCATTCTGCTGGGTCTGGGCTACATCGAGAACCCCCAGGAGGAAAAGTTCGCGGCACCCGGCGTCATCAACAAGGTCCGCGCCGATGCCATGATGGCAAAATACAATGCCCCCGGCCGGTTCGATGCCGCCATGGCCCAGCTGGCGGAGCACTGGCAGCAGCTCCTTTCCAACTACGCCGCCTCCACCGGCGATGAGAAGGTGGACCGGATGGTCAACATCTGGAACCAGTATCAGTGCATGGTTACCTTTAATATGTCCCGTTCCGCCAGCTACTTCGAAAGCGGCATGGGCCGGGGCATGGGCTTCCGGGATTCCTGCCAGGATCTGCTGGGCTTCGTCCACATGATTCCCGAAAAGGCAAGAGAGCGGCTGCTGGATATCGCGGCCACCCAGTTCCCCGACGGCTCCGCCTACCATCAGTATCAGCCCCTGACAAAGAAGGGCAATCTGGCCGTGGGCTCCGGCTTCAACGACGATCCTCTGTGGCTGGTGGCCGGTACCGATGCCTATCTGCGGGAAACCGGCGACTTCTCCATTCTGGAGGAGCAGGTGCCCTTCGACAATGACGAGAGCCTGGCCGCCCCCTTTATGGAGCACCTGCGCCGCAGCGTTACCTATACCATGACCCACCTGGGCCCCCACAAGCTGCCCCTCATCGGCCGGGCCGACTGGAACGACTGCCTGAACCTGAACTGTTTCTCCGCCCATCCCGGGGAGAGCTTCCAGATCACCGGTCCCAGCGAGGGCCCCGTGGCGGAAAGCGTGTTCATCGGCGGTATGTTCGTCAAGTACGGAAATGCTTATATCAACCTGTGCCGTCATCTGGGACTGGACCGGGAGGCAGACGAGGTATCCGTTGCCGTGGCCGAGATGGAGAAGGCCTGCCTCAGCGCCGGCTGGGATGGCGCCTGGTTCCGCCGGGCCTACGATGCCTACGGCGCGCCCGTGGGCAGCAAGGAGTGCAAGGAGGGCCAGATCTTCATCGAACCCCAGGGTATGTGCGTCATGGCCGGTATCGGCAAGGAAACCGGCCAGGCGGCGCAGGCCATGAAGAGCGTGGAAGAGCGGCTGGATACCAAGTACGGCATTGTGCTGCTGCAGCCTGCTTACACCGAGTATTACCTGAACCTGGGTGAAATCAGCTCCTATCCTCCCGGATACAAGGAGAATGCGGGCATCTTCTGCCATAACAATCCCTGGATTGTCTGCGCGGAAGCGGAGCTGGGCCACGGCGACCGGGCCTTCCAGGTCTACCGCCGCACCTGCCCCGCCTATACCGAGGCCATCAGCGAGATTCACCGCACCGAGCCCTATGTTTACAGCCAGATGATCGCGGGCATCGACGCCCCCAGCTTTGGCGAGGCCAAGAACTCCTGGCTTACCGGCACCGCTGCCTGGACCTTCCTGAGCATTTCTCAGGCCATTCTGGGCGTGATACCCACCCTGGACGGCCTGATGCTGGATCCCTGCGTTCCCGGCGACTGGAAGGAATTCACCGTCTGCAGAAAGTATCGGGGTGCCGATTACAGCATCCGTGTATGCAATCCCAAGGGCGTCCAGAAGGGCGTTGCCTCCGTCACCGTTGACGGAAAGCAGATCCCGGGCAATGTGCTGCCCATCGCGGCTGCCGGAACCAAGGTAACCGTGGAAGTCATGCTGGGATAACCTCTGTTCCGAAAGGAAGGTATGATTGTCTGCCGCTCCGCTTGGGGCGGCAGACTTTTTGCGCGGACTTTGCGGGAGTGTTGACAAGTCCGTGGTGCTGCTGTTATAATGATATGCGTATCATTGCGCCATAGAAGACACCGAAGGATGAACAGATATGTATAACGTGTTGAAATACCTCTGCGCCAGTGCCGACCGTTATCCCCAGCGGACGGCGGTGCTGGATGACAGCAAAGCCTATACCTACGAAGCCTACTACGGTCTGACCCGGCGTATAGGGTCCGGTCTGGCTGCGGCAGCCGGCCAGCGGCAGCCGGTGGGGGTCTATATGGAAAAGTGCGCCGACGCGGTGGCGGTGTTCATGGGCGCGGTATGGGCGGGCTGTTTTTATTCCTGCCTGAATACGGAGCTGCCCGGCGCCCGCCTGCAGCAGATTGTGTCCGTTCTGGAGCCCGGGGTCATTGTCACCCAGCAGTCCCTTCTGGACCGGGCCAGGGAGCTCTTTCCCCGGACGAGGATCCTGACGGTGGAAAGCCTGTCCGAAGAAAGGGTGGACGCGGACCTGCTGGACCTGCGGCAGGCAAGGGCCATCGATACCGATGTGCTTTATGTAAACTTTACCTCCGGCTCCACCGGTGTGCCCAAGGGCATCGCCGTGGGAAACCGCAGTGTGATGGATTTTATCGACTGCTTTGTGCCTCTGTTCGGCATTGACTGCACCGATGTAATTGCCAATCAGGCACCCTTTGATTTTGATGTGTCCGTGAAGGACATCTATTCCGCCCTTTGTGCCGGTGCGGCCCTGGCAGTGGTTCCCAGAAGGCTCTTCTCCGCCCCTGCCCAGCTCATTGATTTTCTCTGCGACACCGGCACCACCACCATGATCTGGGCGGTGTCCGCCCTGTGCCTGATTACGGGCTTCCATGCCCTGGATTACCGCACCCCGGAGACGGTGAAGAGAATCATCTACTCCGGCGAGGTGATGCCCCTGAAGGCCCTGAAGGAGTTCCGCAAGCACCTGCCCGATGTCCTGTATGTCAATGTCTACGGCCCCACGGAAATCACCTGCAACTGCACCTATCACATTCTGGAAAAGGACCGGGACTACGCGGAGGGTGTGCCCATTGGTGTGCCCTTCCCCAATGAGGATGTGTTCCTGCTGGATGAAGAAAACCGGCTGGTGGAAGACCCGGATATCGAGGGCGAGATCTGTGTCCGGGGCACCGCTTTGGCCCTGGGATATTACCGCAACCCGGAGCAGAATGGGGCCCATTTCGTCCAGAATCCCCTGAATCCCAACTATCCGGAGCGGATATACCGCACCGGCGACCTGGGGAAATACAACGACCGGGGAGAGCTGGTCTTCTCCGGCCGGAAGGATTTCCAGATCAAATATATGGGCCACCGCATCGAGCTGGAAGAGATCGAGCGGGCCATGAACGCCATTGACGGCGTGGAGCGGGCCTGCTGCCTGTTTGACGAAAAACGCTCCCGGCTGAAGGGGTTCTATGTGGGCTCTATCGATAAGGACGCCCTCCACGGGGCCATGAAAAAGGATATGCCCGCCTTTATGGTTCCCGGCATTCTGCGGCAGGTGGAGGCCATGCCCCTGACCAAAAACGGGAAAATCGACCGGAAAAAGCTGGCGGAAATGGCGGGAGGAAGATAAGTGACGGATATTACAAAGCTTTGCGACAGGGCCTACTATGTGTTTGACTTCCGCGTTCTGGAAAAGAGAGTGGCATACCTGCGGGATTTGCTGGGAACGAAGGCGGACATTGCCTATGCCATCAAGGCCAACCCCTTCCTGGTGGAGGGCCTTCGTAACCAGGTGGAGCGGCTGGAAATCTGCTCTCCCGGTGAAAGCGAGATCTGCGACAGCCTGGGGATCGACCCCAAGATGACCGTGATTTCCGGCGTCAACAAGACCCCGGCCTTCATTGAAAAGCTGGTAAAGAACACCGACGGCCGGATCTACACCGTGGAGTCCCTGACCCAGTTTGAGCTGCTGGCCGCCCTGGCCGAAAAGTACGGCAAGCGCCTGAAGGTGCTGCTGCGGCTGACCAACGACAGCCAGTTCGGCATCAATGAAGAGGACATTGAGAGCATCATCGAAAACCGGGAAAGGTATCCCCAACTGGATTTCCGGGGTCTTCAGTTCTTCTCCGGAACCCAGAAGACCTCTCTGAAAAAGCTGAAGCGGGAGCTTGTCCACCTGGATGGGCTGCTGCTCCGGCTGGAGGAACAGTACGGCTACCGGTCACCGGAGCTGGAATACGGCACCGGGTTTCCGGTTGCCTACTTTGGCGAGGACCTGGAAGAAGAAGCCCTCATCACCGGTTTCCGGCAGCTGCTGGAAGAAATGCGCTGGCAGGGGCATATCACCCTGGAGCTGGGGCGGTCCATTGCCGCCTCCTGCGGCAGCTACTTTACCCATGTGGCGGACAAAAAGCGCAACCACGGCCAGAACTACCTGATTCTGGACGGGGGAATGCACCAGATGATCTATTTCGGCCAGTATATGGGCATGAAGCAGCCCAAGGTCGCCCTTTGCGGCAAGGAGGACCGGCAGCCCACCGATCAATGGAACCTGTTCGGCAGCCTGTGCAGCATGAACGATATTCTGGTGAAGGCCCTGCCCCTGCCGGAGGTGGAGATCGGTGACACTCTGCGCTTTGACAATACAGGCGCCTACTGCGTCACCGAGGGCATGGCCCTGTTCCTCAGCCGGGACCTGCCCGCCGTTTACCTCATCGATTCGGAAGGAAACCTGATTCTCGCCAGAAGAACCATGGAAACCTTCCCTCTCAATACACCCAATCAAGAGATCTGAAAGGAAACAAATCATATGGATGAACTGCTTGAAATTCTGAACGACATTCAGCCCGGTGTGGACTTTGAAAACGAGACCCACCTGATTGACAATCACCTGCTGGATTCTCTGTCCATCATCTCCCTGGTTGCCGAGCTGGAGGATACCTTCGATGTGACCATTCCCGCTGTGGAGATCATTCCCGACAACTTTAACTCCGCTGAGGCTATGATGGAGATGATCCAGCGGCTTCAGGAAGACTGAGCATGGCTGTGCTCTCTCTGCTTCACGCGGGCGCGCACCCCGGGCTTACGGCCTTTTTCTCCCTGCACTACCTGGGGCTGTTTCTGCCCGCGGCGGTGCTCCTCTTTTCCCTGACACCGAACAAGGGAAAAAAGTATGCCCTGCTGGTACTGAGCCTGGGATTCTACTGGCTGATCAGCGGCCTGCTCATCGGCTATCTCTTCGCGTCCGTGGCAGTGCTCTGGGGCTGCGGACTGTGGATGAATGCCCTCCAGAAAAAGCGGGACATTGCGGTGAAAGCTGCGGAAAAGCCGGACCGAAAGGCCATTAAGAAGAAGTACAACGGGTATTGCCGGCTGATTATGGGACTGGCGGTGGCGGCCCACATTGCCCTCATTCTGGTGCTCAAGTATTCCGGCTTCTTCCTGACCAACGTAAACGCCCTTTTCGGCACCGGGTTTGCCATCCCGGAGTATCTGAAGCCCCTGGGCCTTTCCTTCTTCATTCTGCAAAGCGTCTCCTATCTGGTGGACGTATACCGGCAGACCATCCCCGCCGACGGCAATCCCCTGAGACTGCTGCTGTTTGTCAGCTTCTTCCCCCAGATCGTGGAGGGCCCCATCTGCCGCTACGGCCAGACGGCCCAGCAGCTTTGGGAGGTTCAGCCCATCCGGTATGAAAACCTGACGGCGGGGCTGCAAAGAATCCTATGGGGCCTGATGAAGAAGCTGGTGGTGGCCGACCGGCTGAATCCCTTTGTGGAGGAGCTCTTTACCCATCACGCCGGTTACCCCGGCTGGCTGAGCCTTCTGGGAGCGGTGCT